>JBBQYD010000502.1:0-4218 GCA_038209025.1 Verrucomicrobiota bacterium
GGGGCGAATGACCGCCACCCAGGACTCCAGTGGTCCCTTGCCTTTACCCATTCGTGTTTCCAACGGTTTCTTAGTATACGACTTCTGCGGGAAAATCCGTATCCACATCTTGCCATGGCGCTTCATATTGCGCGTAATGGCCACGCGACACGCCTCAATCTGCTTTGTGTCCATCCAGCACCGCTCCAGCGCCATTAATCCATACTCGCCAAATGCCACGGTCGACCCCCGGTAGGCCAGTCCGGCGCGGTTGCCGCGGTGCATCTTGCGGTACTTCACTCTCTCAGGCATCAAAGGCATATCAAAATTCTTTCTAAGCTAAAGCTTCGTTTAACTGACTGCGGCCGGGCTCTCCGCGGCAGCTTGCAACGGCTGCGCCTGGGGGCGCATCGCCGCCTTGCTCTCGCCCTTGCAAATCCAGCACTTGATCCCCAGTTTTCCGTAAACCGTCCTGGCTTCCGCAAAACCAAAATCAATCTCCGCCCGCAGCGTGTGCAGCGGCACCCGGCCCCAGTGGTATTGCTCCACTCGCGCCAGTTCCGCGCCGCCCAAACGCCCGGCGCACCGGATCTTGATCCCCTCCGCGCCAAAGTCCTTGGCCGTCTGCAGCGCCTTCTTCATCGCCCGCCGGAATGACACCCGCCGTTCCAGCTGCAGGGCCACGTTCTCGGCCACCAACTGCGCGTCGATCTCCGGAGATTTCACCTCCACGATGTCAACGTAAATCTCTTTCCCGGTCATGCGGCTCAACTCTTCCTTGAGCTTGTCAATCTCCGCCCCTTTGCGGCCGATGACAATCCCCGGGCGGGCGGTCATGATCGTGATGCGGCACCGGTTGGCGGCGCGCTCAATCCGAATCTGCGGAACCGAGGCCGACTCCAGCTTCTTCTTCAGCAACCCACGAATTTCACGGTCCTCGGTAAGCAGCTTGCCGAATTCTTTTTTGCCGGCATACCACTTGGATCGCCAGTCGCGGTTGACTGCGATACGAAAACCTATTGGATTAGTTTTTTGACCCATACGTGCGCGTCCTATTCGTCAGACAAAACAATTTTAATGTGGCAGTTGCGTTTCAGGATGGGCCCGGCGGAACCGCGGGCTTTGGGAGTGAATCGCTTGAGCGTCGTCGCCGTTTGCGCCACCGCTTCCTTCACGACCAGGCGGTCGGTTTGCATGGCGCTGTAGGATTTGTTGTTGGCCTTCAAATCCTCGGCGTTGGCCACCGCCGACGTCAACGTCTTGTAAACCAGGCGGGCGCCTTTGCGCGGCACGACTTTCAAAACCGCCTGCGCCTGCCTGGCCGGCAATCCTTGTATCTGCCGCACGACCTCGCGCATCTTCTGCGCGGACATCCGCACGTTCTTGGTTATCGCTTGGACTTTCATGCTATTCTACTTGGCTTCCGCCTTGGCGGTGTGAGCGCCGTGTTTCCTGAACGTGCGGGTCAGGGAGAACTCGCCCAGGCGATGTCCCACCATGTTTTCCGTCACGAACACCGGGTTGAACACCTTGCCGTTATGCACGTTAAACGTGAGGCCCACAAAGTCCGGGGTGATCATCGAACGCCGCGACCAGGTCTTAATGGGCAGCTTGGACTTGGTCTCCTTGGCTTTGATGATTTTGTCCATCAAATGCTGATCGATGAACGGGCCTTTTTTAATTGAACGTCCCATACGCGAGTCGTGTTAAATTATTTGTTTTTCATCGGCCGGCCATCGCGGCGAACCAGGATAAACCGGTTCGAGGCCTTCTTCTTGTTACGGGTGCGGTAGCCCTTGGCCAGCAAACCCCAGGGGGAGGTCAATTGCTGCCAGCCGCCGCCAGATTTCGACTTGCCGGCGCCACCGCCATTTGGATGATCCACGGGGTTCCGGACCACACCACGGTTAATGGGGCGGATGCCCAGGTGCCGGGAGCGCCCGGCTTTGCCCAGGACCACGTTTTCATTTTCGGTATTGCCTACCTGCCCAATGGTTGCATAGCACTTGTCATTGAACCGGCGAATTTCACCGGAAGGCAGGCGAATCTGCGCGTATCCCTCGTCGCGGGACATCAGCGTAGCGGAACCACCGGCGGTGCGCACCATCTGGGCTCCCCGGCCGGGAATGATCTCAATGTTGTGGATCGGCAACCCCACCGGAACAGCGCTAAGCGGCAAACTGTTGCCCAAGTCAGGCGGAGCGGTCGGACCACTCAGCAACCGGGCTCCAACTTGCAGGCCGTTCGGAGCGATAATGTAGGTTTTCTCACCATCCTGGTATTGCAGGAGCGCCAGCCGCGCTGTGCGTCGCGGATCATACTCAATCGCGGTTACGGTCGCTTCCACGCCATACTTGGCGCGCTTGAAATCGACCAGCCGCATTTTCTGCTTATGGCCGCCACCAATGCCACGAGCCGTGCATCGCCCGTAAGCGTTGCGTCCACCCGTGCGCTTGCGCGTCTCCACCAGGCTCTTTTCAGGCCGGGACTTGGTGATCTCGCTGAAGTCCGCATACGCGATGTAGCGCGTGGACGGCGTCAGCGGTCTAAATGTCTTTACTGGCATAAAATCAATAACGTTTCCCAACCAAGTCAGCTACTTGGAGAACGGAACCATTAATCCTGCCCCGGATGGGGTTCAGTTGTCGGCTCCACAGGTTATGCTGTCCGCGCCCTTTACGGGTCAAACGGAGCCGGGAATATAACAAAGCACCTCGGGGATGCAACAGGTAATTTAAATTTTTTTCCATCGCTGACAACTCGGGTCTTCGCCCTAAACGGCTTACCCCCCTCTACCAGCGTCGATCCGAGCCCACCGTCGGTGCTTCACCAGGCTGGCGCAGGCCCCGCGCAGGCCCGGAAAAACATGCAGGACACCGGAGCCACACAATAGGTTGTCGCGTAATCAGCGGCCACGATCGTGGGCGATACCGCCACCCAGTTCGTGCTGCTGAGATTCGTCAGGGCCTGCACGTAATAGCGCAGGCCAGGCAAGGACGTCCACGTCAGGCAGATACTGCCGGAACTGAGCTCCGGCGGCAGCGCCATTATGTTGGTGCCTCGCGCCGCCCATTCGGCCGCCTTTATGGTGTAGGACACATCCGCCCCGGCGAGGTTCACCGCCGTTATATACCAATCACCCGCGGTCAGCGGCACCGGGCTCGAACCATCCCATACCACGATGGTTTCATCATTGGTCCCCGGATTGGAACTAAGGTAGTCACAAGACCCCAACTCCGGCGGCGGGAACCCTTTGCGCGCCACCAGCGCCATGCCACCCGTGGCGTCCCCCAGCTCAAACTGCGCTCGCAACGCGTTCGTGGTCACCACGAAACGGTAATAATCATTGGTTCCCGCGGTGGCCGCCAGGTTGGTGGCGGCTTGCGCGATGCCATTATATAACGTGACGATCCGCGGCAGCGCGTTGGTGTAACCCACCGCGCTAATCGTATAAGCCGCGTTGCTGCGGCCGAACACCCCCACATACCAGCGGCCCGGCGAAAGCGCCACCGGGTCCGTATCCACTGTTACGATCACTTCCTCGGCGTTCGTACCGGCATTGAAGCTGCCGTAGGTATAGCTTGTCAGGGTGGGATAGGGCGTCTGGCTGACCACCAGGTCCGCAGTATCAGTCAGGTCACGCAACTGAAACGACACCGCCGTTTCAGCCGCGGTCGCATCATGATAGAAGTAGCGCAACGGCATGGCTGACAGCGTGCTGGAGATCGGGGCGCTGTTTTCCAGCGGGGTCACGTCAAAATCCATCTCCAAGACAAAGGTCACCGGCACCGCGTTGGTGTTTTGAATGCCAAGGTGGTAACGGCTGCCCGGGACCAGGGACGGCGTGCTGTTGGTCCCGATCACCGAGGTGCCGCTCCGGGCCGGCCCCAACAACCGCACATCGTTCTCGTTGGTCCCCACCGGTGCCTGCAACGGATTATGCCACACGCTCAGGTTGTCGTCCGCAGTGACCAGCCGGTTGGTGGCCTGAGTGGACCAGGCCGGGGTTTCGGCGATGTAATAAGCCATCTGCCCCGGGGCAACCGTGTTGGTCACCCGCACACCGGGGACCAGCACCATTGGACCGAGAGCGGGATTCTCATATACGGTTCGCAGCTCCCAGGAAAGCAGCACCGCCGCGGGCGTGGTCGCCCCCCCCCCGGTGTCCACCAACACCAGCCACCAAAACCCCCCCCCCCCCGAGCCCACAAAAAAACCCCCCGCACCCACCCGGAAAGA
>JBBQYD010000503.1:0-4212 GCA_038209025.1 Verrucomicrobiota bacterium
CCTTTAGGCCGGCTTCGTAGAAAGCCTGAACGGCGCTGCCCTTATTGCCATTCAGTTCCTCAAGAACCGCTGCGGCAAAGAGCGCGTGCGCCTCCGCCACGCGCTCGACAGACGCCTCTGTTTCCACAACCGACCGCGCTCCGGCTGGTTTCCGGACTCGCGATGCTGGCGACCCGCACCCGGTGCTGAACCAGGCGAACAACGCCAGCATAAGCATCCATTGGCAAGGTCGAGGAAACATCGGCTGAACAGTCCTCCCCCAATAACCGGGCGGGCCACACAATTGCAGCATGGCCCGCCCAAGAAAATTCCAACGGCAAATTACTTCTGCCAGGTGCGCTTCTTATGACGATTGGCGCGAAGCTTCTTGCGACGTTTATGTTTGTTGATCTTCGCCTTCCGACGTTTCTTTAATGAACCCATACTTGTTTTATAATTTCGTGCTGTCAGCCAGCGGAACGTGCCATCGCTGGCCAATTCGGGAGAGCAACCATACGCACAATCCCGTGCTAGCGGCGTGTAGCCTGTTGTATTGCGAGCCTCCCGTCAAGCGCGTTCCGCATCTTCCTTGCTTTCATTTTTCCCCGGTATGAGCAGTTACCTTCGGGCGGAACGGGCGATGTGTCAACCTCTGCCAGCCCCGGCCGCTTTCATCCACCTGTTTCAGCTCACGGGGGGGATTGGGGCGGCAGGTGGTTTGCCGACCCGCCACGTTCTGACGCCGATCCTTTGATCACCTCTTGCACCACGAATTGGGGCCGCCCGCGAAGTTGCTCGAAGGCCCGGCCGAGGTACTGGCCGATGATCCCCAGCACAAATAATTGGCCGCTTCCCAGGAGGGTGATCACGATCATGAGGCTGGTCCAACCCTGCGGGGTCTTGCCGCCCATCAGCCAGGAATAGAGCGCATACACAATGAGCATGAGACTGGCCCCGGCGCACAGGATTCCGGCATAACTCGCGAGGGCCAGCGGCTTGGTGGAGGACGCCATGATCCCGTCCAGGGCCAGCTTGATCAAGCGCCCCAGCGGATACTTCGTCTCACCGGCGAAACGCGCATCCCGGTCATAATACACCGGCACCTGTCTGAACCCCACCCAACTCACCATGCCTCTGAGAAACGGATGACGCTCGGGCATCCGCAAAATCACCTCCACCACCCGGCGCGAAATCAAACGAAAATCCCCGGTGTCCAGCGGTATGGGCCATTCGGAAAGCTTGCTCAGCAAACGGTAAAACACCGCGCAGGCAATCCGTTTCGCGGTCTGATCGCCCGGACGCGTCCGGCGTTGCGCATAAACCACCTCGGCGCCCTGATCCATCAAAGTCATCATTTGGGGGGCCAACTCCGGCGGATCCTGCAAGTCCGCATCCATGATGAGCACCCGTTCACCCCGGCAATAGTGCAACCCTGCCGAGAGCGCCAGTTGATGGCCGAAATTTCGGGAAAGATTCACAATCACGAGGAACTGATCAAGCCCCGCCAGCAAGCACATCCGCGTCAGCGTGTCATCACTCGAACCATCGTTCACAAGCACGATTTCGTAGCTCCGCCCAAGGTTTTCGGCCACGGCTTTGACTCGCCGGTACGTCTCCTCCAGCACCGCCCCCTCGTTATAGCAAGGCAGCAGAAAACTCAACTGGGGCGATCCGATGGCGGCGTTATGCTTGTCCATTTCAATATGAGCGCTTTTTCCGCGCAGGCTGCCGGCATGAATCTCGACCTGCTGGGAAAACGCTTCACGACTGCACGGAGAATAAAACCCATCCGCCCCCGGTCAAGGCTGATAACTCAGCACCCGGCCTGCGGCAACCGTTCCCTGGCTTATTTCGCTCCCTGGCGGAAGGCGAATCCCTGGTCCGTTTTTTTCTGCCTTCGCACGATCAGGTCGGCGAGCGCCTCGAACCGGCTCTTCACGTTCGGGTCGGCGCTTTTTGACATTTCCAGCCAGGCGCTGCCCCCTTCGTAATAGGCCACGGGCTTCTTCTCCCACACCCCGTATTTCGCAAAACTTCGCAGGTATTCATCAAAATACTGCTGAAACGCGGCTTTGGTCAGCAGATCCTGGTTAAACTCCATTTCCATGGTGGTGCCGCAGTCCGCCGCAAACTTGCAGGCGGTGTCGAGACGGGCCGCCTCCGTAGGCAGCCGATGAAAAAAATAGTTGGGCTGCTGGTACACAAAATCAAAACCATATTGCCGCCAGTTCTTTCGGCCCTGCGGCCAGGAGGGAATCCAATACAACCGGGAGCCTCTTGAACGCACATACTCGCCCAGCTCCGCCGTGTGATGCACTTGCCAGGCGCGTTCAAATACCCAATAAAAACCCGCCAACTCCAAGTGTTTGAACTTCCTGGCCTCCCACCTTTTGAGGACCTCATCGATGTACCAGGTGGCGGCGTTGAACCGGTCCGCCTGGTTGCGGAAATCCAGCTTTCTTCCGCCCAGTTCGCCCCAATCCGATGAAATATCGATCTGGTTGGGCGACGACCCAGTGATGGGGGTGGGCAGTGTGATCACCACCTTGCGCTTGCGGGCGGGCTGGCGTCCCATTGCGGCCAGTGAATCCATAAGCTGTTCCAACGCGGGGATGCTTTGCCCCTCCTGGAAATAGTGGTCGATTAACTCCTGCCAATCGCGCTTATCGGCATCCTTTCGGGTGGTGATGGGACACAGCCGCGCGCCGGACTTGGCCAGGTACTCGATGAAAAGGAACCCATCGAAAAGCCACTCGACTTCGCCTTTTTTCTCGCGCAACACATAAGGTTTGAAACGTTCCGGTGTCCAAATCCCGCGGCTCGGGGATCCATCGTAAATCAGGACGAGGTCAGTGATGGGGTTGATAACCTCCTTTTCCGGGGGAACGGAGCCTGAGCGCGCAGGTCCACCCACCACGCTCGTGGCCACACAAATCAGGAGCCAGACCGCCAAAACGATAATTCTCATAGTGAACCCATGCCGACCATTCTTGGTTTCTCCACCCAGAACTACCCCTTTAGCAAACAAAGTGACAGCAGAAATGCGGCTCTGAAAAGCGGCGATTCCGGACTGCGTTGACACTTGCCACCCCAGCCTTATGCTAAGTCCGTGCGAATTGTAAACGTGCCGTTAGGCGACCGCAGTTATGAAATCAGAATCGGCCCGGGCACCCTTGAGCGCGTCGGCGCCGAATGTGCCCGACTCAAGTTGGGCCAGCGTTTTGTTATCATTTCCGACCGTAACGTTGCTCCTCTTTATGGGCAGAAGGTTCAGCAATTGCTTGAGGGGGCTGGATTCCGGGGTGAACTGGTTGTCGTGCCGGCCGGCGAAACTGCCAAAAGCCTGAAGACTGTCGAGCACTGTTACAACGAACTGGCGGCGCTCAAGCTGGAGCGCAAATCGTTCGTCGTCGCCCTGGGCGGCGGGGTGGTGGGGGACCTGGCCGGTTTCGTGGCCTCCACTTACCTGCGCGGCATTCCGTTTGTTCAAATCCCCACCACTCTGCTTGCCCAGGTGGATAGCTCGGTGGGCGGCAAAGTGGGCGTGAACCTCCGCGCGGGCAAAAACCTGGTAGGCACGTTCCATCAACCCCGGCTGGTGGTGTGCGACCTAAACACGCTGGAGAGCCTGCCCATCCGCGAATACCGCGCCGGCTTGGCCGAAGTCATTAAATACGGCATCATCTATGACGCGGGCCTTTTCGCGCGCCTGGAACGGGAAATGGAAAAGTTGCTGGCCCGGGAACCAAACTCGCTGGCCGCGGTGATCGCCCGTTGCTGTCAAATCAAGGCGGATGTGGTAACCCAGGATGAAACCGAGAGCGGCCTGCGGGCCATCCTCAACTTTGGGCACACCATCGGCCACGGTTTGGAGGCGATTTCCAGGTATGGCAAGTATTTGCATGGGGAGGCGATTGCGATCGGACAGGTCGCCACGGCCAGACTTTCCGAGAGCCTCCTGGCCCTGCCCCCGAACCATAGCGCGCGGATCCGCAGCCTTTTTGAAAAGGCGGGATTGCCTGTTCGCGTGCGCCTGACACCCCTCCAACGGCACAAACTGCTCGACGCGATGAGCCTCGACAAGAAGGTGAGCGGCGGTGAGATCAGGTTCGTCCTAACCGGCAAAATCGGAAAGGCGGAACATGGTCAGAGTGTTCCCGCCGAGATGCTGGAGGAGGCGGTGGCGGGCCTGGGTTAGCTGATAAGATTGTCTCGCGGCCGGCAGTGCCCTAC
>JBBQYD010000504.1:0-4206 GCA_038209025.1 Verrucomicrobiota bacterium
GGCCGATTCACGCTTCCTGACGGGATGAGCTACCGCATGCTGGTGCTGCCGGATCGGACGATGATCTCCCTGCCGGTGCTCAAAAAGCTGCGGGATTTGGTCGCCGAGGGCGGCACCGTGGTCGGACCCAAGCCGGTGGAAGCGTCCAGCCTGAAGGACTATCCGCAGTGCGACGCGGATTTGGCGCGGGTGGCCGACGAGTTGTGGGGGAAGAGTGACAACAGCGCCGCCAAACAACGTCCCTACCAGCACGGACGCGTCGTGTGGGGCCTGACCGCGCGTGAATTGCTCGCCGGCGATTCTGTGCAGCCGGATTTTTCCTGCACCGGAAAACCGGATACCGCGATCGACTATTTCCATCGACGCGTGGGTGACGCTGACATTTACTTCCTGGCGAACCGGTCCAACCGTTGGGAGACCATTGACGGTCGATTCCGGGTGAGTGACAAAGTCCCGGAGTTGTGGGATCTGGTGAGTGGCGAGCGCCGGTTTGCGCCGGTTTACGCGACCCGATCGGGCCTTACTTCGGTGCCGCTGGAGTTTGCTCCATGCGGTTCCTGGGCTGTGGTGTTTCGGGAGCCTGCGGCGCGGCATCCTGCGCGCGGCGCCAACGGGGGAGGGGCGAAGAACTGGAGAGAGTTCGAGGCGGCTAAACAGTTGTCCGGACCCTGGAACGTGACATTCGACCCCCAGTGGGGCGGTCCTGGCGCGGTGGAATTCGCGTCGCTCAGCAGTTGGACCTCCCGCGACGAACCGGGGATCAAGTTCTACTCTGGAACAGCGGTTTACCGGAAACTGTTTGATCTCCCGCCCGGTCTGCGAACCGGGGAGCGTTTGTGGCTGGACCTGGGCAATGTGCGTGAGTTGGCGGAAGTGCGCCTCAATGGGAAATCGCTTGGGGTGCTGTGGTCGCCGCCCTTCAGGATAGACGTCAGTGAGGCTGTCCAAAAAGCAGGGAACCAGCTTGAGATTGAGGTGGTGAACTTCTGGCCGAACCGCATCATTGGGGATGACAGCCAGCCGCCAGAGAAGCGGTTCACCCGCACGAATATTCGCAAATTGACCAAGAGCACCCCGCTGATGGAATCCGGCCTGTTCGGGCCGGTCGAGCTGCTCAGAGAAAAATGACTTAATCATGAAGAACGTTCCAACGAAAATCGGCCTGTTCGGGATTGGGCTGGACACCTATTGGCCTCAGTTTGAGGGGTTGCTGGACCGCTTGATGGGGTATCAGCGCCGGATAGCGGACCGCCTGGAGAGTTGTGGAGTGGCCCTGATCGATGCGGGCATGGTGGACAACCCGGAAAAGGCCCGGAGGGCGGCTTCACTGTTTGCGCGCGAGGAGGTGGAAATCATTTTCCTCTATGTTTCAACTTACGCCTTGTCGTCCACCGTTCTGCCCGTGGTCCAGAAAGCCCGCGTGCCCGTGGTGGTGCTGAATCTGCAGCCGGTGCCACAGCTCGATTATGAGAAGTTCAACGCTTTGGGAGACCGCGGGCTGATGACTGGCATCTGGCTGGAGCATTGCCAGTCATGCAGCGCGCCTGAAATCGCCTGCGTCTTCAATCGCGCGGGCATTCCCTATCACCTGGTGACGGGGTATCTTGAAGACACCGCCGCCTGGCGGGCAATCGAGGAATGGGTCGAGGCCGCCAAAGTGCGGGCCGGCCTGCGCGAGAACCGGGTGGGCGTGCTTGGCCATTATTATGGGGGCATGTTGGATGTTTATAGCGATATGACCCAGCAATCGGCCGCCTTCGGGAATCACTTCGAACTGGTGGAGATGTGTGGGCTGCACAAGTTGCTTGAGGGAGTCACTCCGGCGCAGGTGGAAACCAAAACGCAGCAGTTCCAGGCCGAATTCAAAGTGTCGCCGGCCTGCGACCCGGCGGAAATCAGGCGCGCGGCGCGCACCTCCTGCGCGCTGGACGCGCTCGTGGCACAACACCGCCTGGGGGCCCTGGCCTATTATTACGAAAGCGAGGACGGTTACGCATATCGTGACATTGTGACCTCGGTGATTCCCGGGAACACGCTGCTCACGGGGCACAACGTGCCCGTCGCGGGTGAATGCGAAATCAAGAACGTGCAGGCCATGAAAATCATGGACCTGTTCGGCACGGGCGGTTCTTTTTCCGAGTTTTACCTGGCGGACTTCAAAGACGATGTTGTTTTCCTGGGCCATGACGGCCCCGCCCATTTTGCCATTGCCGAGGGCAAGGTGGGCCTGGTGCCCCTCCCGGTGTATCATGGAAAGCCGGGCAAAGGGCTCTCGATTCAGATGACGGTGAAACATGGGCCGGTGACCCTGCTCTCGGTCGTCCAAGCTGCGGGCGGCAAAGTGTTTCTCCTGACCGCGCAGGGTGAATCGGTGGCCGGCGCAGTGTTGCAAATCGGCAACACCAACAGCCGGTACAGGTTTTCGATCAGCGCAACCGAGTTTATGAACCGGTGGTCATCCGCTGGTCCGGCGCATCATTGTGCCATCGGCGTGGGCCACGTTGCCTCCAGGATTGACAAGCTGGGCGCGTTGCTCGGCCTGGAAGTTCGGCGGGTGTGCTGAGGCGAGTGTAGCTGTTGAAACGCACCGCTGCCGCCGCTCCGCTTGATTGACGCGATCAAGAAGGGACCGTGATCGGGCCGGTTGATTGGATGCGGTGTGGCCGTCCCTGCCGCGGAGGCTGAGGCCTGCTACTTCTTGGCGCTGGAACTGCGCTTCGTGTCCTGCGAAAGATCCCAGGTGTCCAGCCACTTAATCCGTTTGATGAATTCGGCGTGCCCATCGCAGAAGTTCATATTGCTGCCGTCCTTGCCGTGGTTGTCCTCGGGATCAGGGAAGTTACTGTTATTGACCTGCGCGTAAACCACCGGTTCGGTGGCGCCGCGGTCTCCATCAATCATCAGGAACACCATGCTTGGATTCAACCTCTGCCCAAGGTATTGCGGAGCGTTCTGGATGATGTGTCCAAGAATGGATTGCTCAGTCTTCTTGGGATGGGCGATGCTGCTGCCGGTGAACAACCCGAAGACCTCATAGCCCAAACCGTTGCCTTGCTGGGTTGTGTAAGGCACCTGGGTTACGAGATCGGTGAGCACTCTCTCTCCAGTTCCGGGCTTGATGCCCCACACATCGGAGCGGACGGTGTGCCGGGTGCTGGGGCAGGTGAAACTCTTGGTGGCCGAGACGTATTGAGGGTAAAGAAAGCTCAGGTCGTCATCGGACCCGGAACGATCCGAGTTCAGCGGAATTTTCGACACCTCCGAAGGGTACCAGGTGGGGGCCGTGTAGTGGCCGCGAAAGTCGTTGGCATACATGGCGCAGCCGAGACCCAATTGCTTCAGGTTGTTCATGCAACTGATGCGCTGCGCCCTGGCCTTGGCTTTCGAAAGAGCGGGCAGCAGCATGGCCGCCAGAATGGCGATGATCGCGATGACGACCAGGAGTTCAATCAAGGTGAAGCCGCGACCGAATTGTCGGCCCGGCGATCGGCGCGTCTCAGGCAGAGCGCTCTTGGATTGCGAAAACTGTCGTTTCAGGGCGTTCAATTCAGTTGCGTGAAGCATCTTATACACGGGCGTCAGAAGTTTATGCGCGTGAAATGCGCAATTATTTATGACGCTGTGTATAAGGCACAAAAAAGCTCTATTTCATCTGGCTGGCGGTTGCGGTAGAGGCGCTGAAATTAGCGCATCTTGCGACGCAAGAACAGCGCGAGCGAACCCAATCCCAGAAGCGTCAGTGTCCCGGGTTCGGGTATGGGGTTCGCACCGCCAAAAACCATGTCGGGAAGCTTCATTCCTTGATAGTAAGCATCGCTCGTGGAGGCCAAGGTGATGTTCAACGGGTCGCCCGCACTCCCGGTCAGGATCGCTCCAAACCAATCATCCGCTGTGGAACCGGCGGACTCGCCTTTGCGCCCCACGTAGAAAGCGCCGGCGGTGGTTGGCGGGGTGCCGGGCACCTCAACTATATTGAGCCCCATCCTTTCATAAAGCGGATCTTTTATTCCCAGCGGGAATGAGCACCTTTGAGTCAAAGAAAGTCCTACGCTGGATTGAGTGCTTCGATGCACCTTAACTTCTTGTTTTAAAATAACTCACAATTAAAAAACTTTAATTGATAGATTAGGCCTTCTGCCAATGTCGTGATCCGCATATTCGCGCGCATGTACGCGCGCAGCTTTGGCAGCCGTGGTCAAGAGCACC
>JBBQYD010000505.1:0-4203 GCA_038209025.1 Verrucomicrobiota bacterium
ACTCCTTTGCGCTGACTGTCGCTGTCTCGGCTGCGCTGCCCAAAGAGCGCTCGCCCGGCAAGGACGAAAAACCGGAGGAGAAAACCAAGCTGGACAAGGAATTCCTGGATGCCCAAAAGCGCCTCACGGAGAAGTTGACCCAGGAAAAGACCTTGGAGAACTGGGTGTATTTGGTGTCCAGTTGGACATTGGACCCGCTCCTCAAGGAACGCAGCCAATTAATGGCTGATAAGAAGGAAGCGCCGCAGAGTGAATCGGATACTAATGCCCCTCCTGAAAGCAGCACGGGCTTGCTGCCCGGGTTGAAGTAACTGAGGTGTTATCCGGCCCGGTGTTTTCCCCAGAGCGTCCGCCGGGGCGCTCGGCAGCACGTTCCAAACGCATGCTTGGGATGCCGCGCAAAGTCTCCAGGATGGTGAGTTGAGCTGCGCTCAACGCATCATCCAGGCGGGCTCATTCCTCCATTGCGACCTCATTCAACGGAGTTGTCCGGGCGATCAGGCGCGCGGTTTGACAGCATTCGTCCCGCAGGACGGACATTTCAAAAGCCAGTTCGGCGGCACAGGCGAGCTGCGCTTTGTTAAGTTGGTTGGGCTCAGTCACGGGCACAGTATTTCCGTGCGAGGCCGAAAAGTCATTCAGACCGATTCGCAATTCGGCGTCGGGAAATGTCCTGAAAATGCACTGAATTGGGCTTGAGAATCCGGGGCCACACCAGCGCCAGTCCTAACTCCCACCACCGGCGGAAGGGATTGAGGCGTGCGTGAACGGCTTAGTGGTCATTGCCTCCGGCCGCTCGCCGGTAAAATGAGAATTGCGGCGAAACGTCGAAACTGTATTGCGTTCTGACACCCTTTATGCCAAGACTATGATTGTCTGATCTGCTGGATGGGGTCGTAGCTCAGTTGGTAGAGCGTCTCGTTCGCAATGAGAAGGTCGCAGGTTCGATCCCTGTCGGCTCCACCATCCGCAATTTTCTCTACGTTCTTCCGTTTCGAAGCGGTGTCACCGTTACCGCCACCAGGCCCAGGTCCGGATGCGCGAGCCGCTTGAATGGGGCACGGCCAAGATCAATGATGCGGCCTTCGCGCACAAACCGGCGGTTCGGCCCACGATCCGTGATGGTCACCGTCACGTTAAGTTGCGGCCTGCCTTCCAGCGAGACCTGCACCTTTGTGCCCAGCGGGTAGAACCAGGAGGCGGCGGTGAATTTGTTGGGATCGAATTTCTGACCGTTTGCCATCAGTTTCCCGCGGTGGGCCTCGCCATACCATGAGGCAATGCCGCGGGCAGGAGCCCCAGGCTGCCCCTCCGCCTTCGGGGTGAGCGCCAGGATCAGGAGTGCCAGAGCAAGCTTCGTGGCACGGAAAAGCAAGGGCAACCGGGCCTTGAGAGGCTGCGACTCCCCAAAGCCCAATGTGTGGGGCTGAAAAATGGATTTCATGGCAATGGGAAAACGAACCGCACCGCAGAACTAGGTGTCCTATATGTAATCCAATTGGTTAGTCAGGGTAATAGGGTAAGCGCCCCAGCAAATGGAGGCGTTCGCCCACTACCTCGGGACCGGGTGGTACTACTAGGGTTGGCGCTGTCCACAGCCATGAAACAGGCCAAGAAAGAAGCGTTTAGCCCGGCAATATCCATATGCATATTTGCCTGGAATGAGTCTGCCGTGATCGGTCGGGCGATCCGGTCCCTTTTCGCGCAGACGCTGTTTGCGGAGGCTGCCCGTGAGGGTCAGCAGTTGGAAGTTTTATGCGTGGTGAATGGCAGCACCGATGCCACAGTGGAAGTGGCCGAGAGCGCCTTCGCGGAGTTGCGGGAGGTGCATCCGCATGGCGGAAGCTTTCAGGCGCGGGTCGTCAATCTCGTTGAGCGTGGGAAGATAAACGCCTGGAATCAGTTTGTGCATCGCCTGGCGCATCCAGACGCGCGCGCGCTGATCATGATGGATGCGGATATCGTGATTCACCGGCGTGAGTCATTATGGAGCATGTATCAACTCGTGAATACGGATCCGGGCGTGAGCATTGCGGTGGACCGGCCGTGCAAGGACATCGAGTTCAAAGCAAGAAAGAACCTGCGAGACCAGCTTTCATTGGCGGCGGGGCGCGCAACGACCTCCGCCGGGGCGCAGTTGTGTGGGCAGCTCTATTGCATCCGGGCTGAGGTCGCCCGCAACATTTATCTACCCCGGGATTTGGCCGCCTGTGAAGATGGTTTTTTGAAATGGGTGGTTTGCACTGATTTCTTTTCCAGAAGCGCGCTGCCTGAACGGATTCGGACCGCGCCCGACGCCGAGCATACGTTCGAGGCATACACTTCTCTGCGCGATATTTTCAAGAATCAACAAAGGCAGGTGATCGGGCAGACAATCGTCCATGTTTTGGTGGACAAGCACCTCAGAACATTACCCGCGCCGTCACGGCGGCGGCTGGCGGAGACGCTCAAAGCGGCGGAGGCAGCCGACCCCGACTGGCTTAAGCTCCGCATTGGCGAGCACGTCCGGAACACCTCGTTTTGCTGGCGGTTGTATCCGGGCCTGGCCACCCACCGGTTGAAAGCGCTGGCGCGGCTGCCGCTGGCTCAACTCTTCGCGAATCTGCCGGCTGCGCTGGCTGGCTCCTGCATGACGCTGGCCGCAAGTTTTCCGGCATTCATCAAACTAAAACAGGGCTGCACGAATTACTGGCCAAAGGCCAACCGTTGCCTGGTCAGTGCTCCCCGGGTTTTGCAGGCCACAGACAAAACTTCCTGATCAAAAAGGACTATGCACGGATCCATCGCACTAAAAATCGGACGAGTCATCGGCAATCTGCTGACTCACCCGCGGTATATACCTCGCTGCATCTCCCATAACGTCATCAATGGCCGGACACCTCTCGATCTGGAGGTGCCGTGGTTTTCCTATGCCGCCATTGATTTCCTCGAGAGTTTTCTGAGGCCTGAAATGACGGTTTGTGAATACGGCTCCGGCGGTTCGACCTTGTTTTTCGCGCAGCGAGTGAAGAGCGTGTTTGCCATTGAGGACAACCCCAAATGGCACGAGTTGGTGACCAGCCGCCTGCAGCAAAAGGGCCTGTGCAATGTGGTTGTCAAACTCTGCCCCTTCGATTTCAAAAACCCGGCTGGGTTTGAGAAATCTCAGTACTTGAACGCCATGCCCGATCTGCAGTTCGATGTCATCGTGGTGGACGGCAGCGAGGAGTGGACTCAGGTTCGTCCGGTTTGTTTTGCAAAGGCTGAGCAGCACATAAAGCCTGGCGGAGTGATCGTCGTGGACGACTCCTGGCGGTATCTGAATCTGAGGCAAAACAACCGCGCAAAAAGACACCAGGTCTTCCAAAGCGTGGGCCCGTGCCGCCCGGGCGTGACCAGCACTGATATCTTTTTCTACTGAGGGACGTCCGCCGGTCGGGCGGAAGCTTGTTCAACGGGCCATGTCACGCGAACTCATCGGCTTGCTATTGATTCCCGGGGCCATCCTGGGCGGCATCATTGCGTGCAGCCTCTCGGCGAGAGTCCGCGATTTGTTTTTCATGGCGATGATTGGCTTCGCGCCGCTGACGGAGTTCTATGATATCAATTTCGCCGGGCGCGACTGGTATCGTGGGACGGTTCGGGGATTTGAGTTTTCGCTGGTTGACATTCTCGCCATCAGCGTGCTGGCAAGCGGGGTGCTGGTGAGGCGCGCCGGCTATCGGCGGTGGTATTGGCCGGCCAGCCTGGGTTTGCTGGGGCTCTACTTTGTGTATGCGGCTTTCAACGTGGCCGTTTCGGACCCGAAGCTCTTTGGCCTTTACGAGCTTTCGAGAATGTTACGCGGCCTCACCATATTTCTCGCGGTAGCCTGGTTTGTGCAAACGGAACGGGAAATCAAGCTGCTGGTGTTCATGTTGGCGTTGATGGTCTGTTACCAGGGCTATGTGGCCGTCACCCAGCGCTATTTGTACGGCATTCATCGCGTTTTCGGGACCCTCGGCCATTCCAACAGCCTTTCCGTGTTTTTCTGCCTGGTTACTCCGGTTTTTGTGGCGGGTCCTACTTCCCGGTTGCCTCACTGGCTCAAGGCGATGTGCGGCGTTGCCATCGCCGTTGCGTGTGTGTGCATCGTGCTTACGATTTCCCGCGTTGGGGTGCTGACCCTTGCGCTCGTGCTGGCCGGCGCCACCCTGGCGACCATGACCTGGAAGATCACCGCCA
>JBBQYD010000506.1:0-4176 GCA_038209025.1 Verrucomicrobiota bacterium
TCCTGAGCTTTAAGCGCGGGGAGGGTGTCCTTTAAAGCCCAGGCCTCGTTGTATGACCGGATGACGATGCTGATGAGTGGGTCGCTCATACCTCGCGGCTAAGTACTGGTTACGTGGGTGGGTTCAAGGGTTGATGGAGCGAATTCACGGTTGGCTGCATGGGCTTTCTGGCTGTCCGTCACCATCAAGTCATATATATGGGGAATCGCGTTGATGTGCTCCGGGATATCAGCCTGATTGGTGCAAAGGGCGGCAAAACTGTGCTTTTCGGCCGGATGATATCCGTGCATGGCGCGGATTGGCCGTTCGCCCATATGGCTTGGCACAATCAGCACCCCCTCATCCACCAGGAATATCAGTTCGCCGAAGTGGCGGTCGGGGAAAAAGGCGCCCAAATCCTTTAACTCGCCATCCGCAAGAATCCGGCCCTGCGGCACGGTTTCCAAAGCGCGAATGATGGCCTGTTGAGCCGCGGCATTAAAGAACCAGAACCGCGCCATGGTGGAGTCGTAAACGACAGCATAATCTCGCGGCATGGAGTACGGGAGCGCGTTGATGACCTTTCGCAAGTCCAGCAACTCATCGCAATTGGCCATGCCGTGATCGCTAAAAACATGGAGGCGAACTTCCTGATAATGCTCGCGCGCGACCTTCACCAGTTGGTGAATTCGCACCGCGTAGTCATCCAGGCGCGCGGGAATCTCCGGGGACAAATTCCCCACGCGGTGGAGCAACCCATCGAGCCCGGGCCAATAGAGAAAGGCGAAATCGATGGCCGTGCGCCGGATGTCCACCAGCAAAGCCTCAAGGTTGGCTTGCTCGTCTTTGAGGGGGTCACTCACATGGTAAGGGATGCGGGAGGCTTGCAGGTGATCAAAAATGTTGGGGCCGCGGTTCAGGCCACCCGCCTGCAAAGGATTCTTCTTCTCGCTGAAATCAATGAGGCCGATGTGTTTGAAAGGCAGATTATACAGATCAAAATACCCGCGAAAACTCAGCGCGCGCTTTACCGCCCGGGAGACTAAACGCCGGAAAATGCGGCGACTCGTAAGCTGTTCGGGCAGCCAGCCCAGCGGGCGGAGTTTTCTGAACGGGGAATGGTCAGGGTCATAAACAAAATAGCTCCAATTCCGGTGATCGGCGGGCCAGCGTCCCGAGAGAATGCTCGGGATACAGGCGGAACTGTAGCCAAACACCGAAGTCAAGCGCCGCCGATGGGGCGCCAAATCTCTTAGAAATGAATGCTCGCGGATGATTTCCCATCCGCAAGCGTCCACGAATACAAACAATGGCAGAACGGCCTTCATCAAGCTCTAATGATGCGGGAATGGTAGGACCATGGCCCGTCGTGGGATATGAGGTAAAACCCCATTCAGGTGCCGGAAAGAAGCTTAACGAACCCGGTCCCTGTCAGAGCAGTTTCCTCAGCCGCAGGGTGTTTTGCCGCGATCCACGGATGTACTCCACCTCGTCCATGACGGCCGTGATCAAAAACAAACCTCGGCCATTTTCGACTTCCGGACCCGGTAAAGTGGGAGGCTGCGGCCACGGGAACCCCGGGGTGTGATCGGTGATTTCCATGGTCACCGCGCCGGGCTCCGCCACGATCTCGATCCGCACGGGTGCGGTTTGCCCAACAGCGTGGATCACGGCATTGTTGCAGGCTTCCACCAGAGCCATTTCACATTCGGCCATGGCTTCCCCGGGGCAACCCGCCGTCCGCAAGAACTCACTCAACCGCCTGGCGGCTGGACGCACTTGATCCAGCGAACAGGTAGTCGTAAACGAAAGCCGATGCGGACGCGATTCAGGCATTCACGATTTCAAATATCCTGTGCATTCGTGTCAACTGCAGAATTTGGCTCACCGAAGGCTTGGGGTTCATAAGTCGCACCACGCCGTTGCGGCTGCATGCGGTTTTATGCAGCGCGATCAGAGCACCCAAGCCGCAGCTATCCACAAAGCTGGTTTGCGACAAGTCGATCTCAAGGTTTCGCTGGTCCTTGCCCATGGCGGCGCGGGCCTCGTCCCGAAAGTGGTTCGACTCGGCCGCGCCCAACTCCTTCAAACCGGAAATCCGCAACGTGTCTCCTTGAATGTCGATTTTCATGATGGTGCTGTCGCTCTCCCAAACAAACGACGCGCAACCATACCACGGATCCTTTACTTTGTATTCTGGGGCCAAACCCGAACCGGGGCTCGGCTCAGGCCTGACCGGGTGAGGCCAAAGCGTCGATGGCCTTGGCGAGGGCTGCCACCTCGCGATGATCGAACGTGCCCTTGATTTGAAGGTGGGCACGTCGTCCCTGAGGCTCCACGTGAGCGCGGTGCATCGGTTCAACCGTCATCCGAAACTGTCGCGCGATGGACCCCCGGGTGCGCCCGCGGGCCGCCGTGTCGCGAGCCAGGCGCCGGGACAGACGCAACCGGGCAGGACACGCGATATACATGGACAAATCGAACATGCGTCGAATGGTGGTCTTCCTCAGCAGCCACAGCCCATCCACCAGGAACACGGGGCAAGGCAAAATCTCACGCCGGGCTGGGGTGCGGCAGTGCGTGGCAAAATCATAAACGGGCGCGGAGGCGGCCTTGCCTTGAAGCAAGGTTTCGAGCACATGCGCAAATTCCTCCCAATCAATCGCCCGCGGATGATCAAAGTTAATGCGGGCCCGGCGGCCCGGCGGCAAATGTGAACGATCACGATAGAAATCATCGAGCGAGACTCGTCCGGCGCGGGCACCCAAGGCCCGTTGCAGCTGATCCGCCAGGCAGCTCTTACCCGAGCCGCTGCCTCCCACAATCGCGATCAAACGAACCTTACTTTTGCTCATAACCGCCCGGCTCGGCTCGGGGTGGTGTGCCTGGCATGCTGCAACCGGTGCGAGAGCAGCGCCAACCCTTCCGCCAGGTTTTCCTTGTGAGACACCACCTCCTCAGGGAGTTTGAGTTGCACCGGGGTGAAGTTCCAAATACCCCGGATGCCGGCGCGCACCATGACATCCGCCGTGGCCTGGGCGGCTCCGCTTGGAACTGTAAGCACCCCAAGCTGAATTGATCCGCGTCTTACAAAGGGTTCCAGTTGCTTGATTGATTGCACTTTGCGGCCATGCACCCAAGTCCCGATCTTGCCAGGGTCGCTATCAAAGGCGCCGGCAATGCGCAGACCTAATTCCTCGAAACCGCGATAACCCAGGAGCGCCGCTCCGAGGTTCCCAACCCCAGCCAAAACCGCCTTTGCCTGGTTATCCCATCCCAGGAATTTCTCAATGGCCGGGATCAACTCGGCTACGCGAAATCCCCGCCGTGGCACGCCCACCGCGCCCGTCACAGCCAGGTCTTTGCGCACAATCACCGGTTCCAGGCTGTGGGTGCTGGCCAGCACCGTGCCGGAAACATACTCCTGCCCTTCGCCTTGCAAGACGCGGAGCATTTGCAGATAGGCCGGCAACCGGCGGACGCAGGCCACCCCGGCCCGTTGCACGGCCTCAGGGGAAGGGGTGCCAGCGGCGGTTGTCGCGCTATGCAGTTGGGCCCACGGGGCGGTTCCTGCTGGCGGCGACGCGCTTCGGGCTGGTTTCATGGTCATGCTGTATAGATCAGTTCTCGGCGAAAACCAATCGCAATTCGTCAGGCAGCATCGGGGCGTGGAGTTCCGTTGGACCGGCGCAAATAAAACGGCTCGGCTCGTACGCCAGAAGCCGGTCATAGGCCTCCGGCAGCTTCGCCCGGATGGGATTTAAATGCACGTAATCGCAGGCCGTGCGCAAATATCCGTTGCCGCCACTCTCAATTAATTGCGCTTTGTAGCGTCCGCTCAGAACATGGCCGACCAAGGCATGCCGGCTGTTTACCCGAATCGCGTAGCTGCTCTGAAGCCATTTCGTGCCCGCCACCAAGTTGGCATTGGGAGTCTCAATCACCAGGTGGTAATGGTTGCTCATCAAGCAGAAAGCATGCACCTGCCAGTCTGTCTTCTGACAGGCTTCGGCCAGCGTTTTGATGAAATCATGGCGGTCCACGTCATCAAAGAAGATGTCGTCCCGCTGATCACCGCGGCTCATCACGTGGTAAAGCGCTCCTGGCACTTCAATTCTGATCGGGCGTGGCATAAGCGCAGTCTGCGTCTAAAATCGGCTGAGTCAACACCGAAACGGAGCTTTCTACGGTCTGACC
>JBBQYD010000507.1:0-4165 GCA_038209025.1 Verrucomicrobiota bacterium
CATAGCTTGGTTCGGTTCGCATTCACCAGGGGGCGGCTACAGCGCGACGGCAGGAGGCAACCCGACTGACCACTATCCGGACCTGCGTGTTTGGTGTCAAAGGCTCGATCATTCGTCAGCGTTTGCCGTTGAGGCCAGCGCCAAAGGATACACCAGCCCGCTTCCGTGTGAGGTTAGAAGATAAGCGGCCACCGTCAAAGTCCACTTTGAGGCAGAGCGCGAACTTGCGACCAGTTGAGTTCACGGCCGGGATTGAAGTGTTGCGCGGTAATACCGGTTCACATTTGAGGCACTTGTCGGGTCATTGAGGGCAGGCAGAGCGGGGCTCGTCATTACGCTTCAAAGCCAGGCACCGGAATTGGAGAATTACCTCCGGGCTCTTGCCGCCCGGTTGACGCAATTTTGAAAATCTTTTCCGCAACAGCAGCTTTCAAGACAAGCAAACCCCGACTACCCTGCGCCTGGATATGAACCTCTGCTTTGGAAACTTCAGTGGCGGCGTTGCTGCCCTTGCAAGTGTGTGCATTATCACCTCAGCCCTCCCGGCCTACGCCGCGGAAGAGCGCCCCGGGCCGGCAGCGCCGCTCCCGGGCTACAAACTGGTTTGGGCGGATGAGTTCGAAGGCGGCGCATTTGACACCAACGAGTGGCAGTTTCGAACCGACAGTAAAATGTGGAGCACCCAAAAGCCCGAGAATGTCTCCGTATGGGACGGAACTCTGCGGCTGGGCGTTAAGAAAGAAAAAGCCGGGGACAAGAACTATACGGGGTCAGGTGTAATCAGCCGGAGGGCTTTCAGATTCGGCTATTACGAGGCGCGGTTCAAGGTGCCGCCGGGGGCGGGTTGGCATACCTCGTTTTGGATGATGAAGTACAACGGCGCTGATACGGGCGGAGAGGCCGGGGTGCAGGAGTTGGATGTGTGCGAAAACGACTCCGTGAACCTCCGGAGCTACGGAGTCAATGTGCACCGATGGAACCCAAAGCCGCACGTCTCCATGGGGTACAAGGCCATACCAACACCCGATCTATCCGCCGACTTCCATATGTTCGGCTGTGAGTTCACTCCTGAGGACGTGAAATACTATTTTGAAGGCAAGCTGGTTCAGACGGTGCCCATCACAAATTATGTGCCCAGCGACCAGCACATCTGGCTGACTACCATCGCCTCCAGCCTCGGCGGCACCAAAGCCGTTGATGATTCGAAACTGCCGGCGATGGCTGAGTTCGATTACGTCCGGTTTTTTGAGAAAAAGTGAGGCAGCCGGGGCAGAGGAATCAAACCTGCAGCCGGTGTGTGCTCTTGCGGAACTGCATCGGGGTTACATCGAAGTGTTTGCGGAATGCCGCGGCAAGATAGGCTTGCGAGCCGAACCCGGACTTTTCAGCCACCTCGGGCATGGGCAAGTTCGTGTCCGTCAACAACTGCCGTGCGCGTTCGAACTGATGCCGGCGAAGTTCTTGCGCCGGGGTGCGTTGCAACACCTCCAGGAACCTGCGCTCGAGAGCTCGTCGTGAGACACCCGTGTGCCGGGCGACATCGCTGACCAGCACGGGCAGCGTCGCCTGCTGCCGGATGTAACTAAGCGCTTTGACCAGGACCGGGTCGCGCACTGCGAGGGTATCGGTGGACTGCCGTGTCATTACGCTCAACGGGGAAATCACCAAAGGTTCGGCCGGCGCAGGGCGTCCTGCCATTAATTGCTCCAGGGTTTTCGCAGCCTGAAACCCGATAACGTCAGCCGCGACGCGCACGCCGGAAATGGGTATCTGGGAAGCTTCACAGAGCATTTCGTCATCCGCCTGGCTCAGCACCGCAACCTCTTCGGGAACCTGCACGCCGACCTCCTGGCAGGCAAAGACCATCTCCCGCGCCCCGCTGGCGTTCCAGCACAAGATGGCCAATGGCTTCGGCAGCCTCTTAACCCATTCGCCAAGTATGACCAGGTCGAGCCTCCAATCAGGCTCAGCCCCGGCCTGCGGTTTGACAGCGAATGATGCGAAATCGCCACCGCCTGCCTGAATGGCTTCTACAAAAGCCCGCTGATGAGCGGCCACGTAGTCCACCCCGAGCAGGCTGAAATAGGCAAAGTGCCGAAATCCTCGGTCCAGAAAATGGGCGGCGGCCAGGCGCGCCGAGGCGGCGAGGTTCGTACATACGCGGGGAAAAACCGCGCCCGGTATCTCGATGCCGGACACGTTCACGACCGGAATGCGCCGCAATCGAAGGTGGGTTGCCATGGCGGAACTGTTGACCCTGGCTATTACCCCATCACCCTTCCAACCGGGGGGCAGCGTGAGGTGTTCCTCGATACCGCGGGCTTCGACGAAGATCTGCCAATGCCGACGGGACCGGGTGTAATTAATGATTCCGCTGAGAATGTTTCTGCCCCAGGTGGTGGACGTATCGACGAGCACGGCGACCCGTGCGGTCGCGCCGTGGGAGGCATGTTTCTCTGCGCGCAGTCTCGACATCGACGTATGGGCACCCGCATAGAGCCGGCGGGAGACCGGTGCCATGCTAACAGATTAAGCAGAGTGCGCAAAATCTAAAAACATTTGCGCAACAACCTGTATCACGCCGGCCCATGTGCCGGTATGCTCAACACCCTGGCCGGGCCTCTTTTGGCGGTTCCGGCCGATTCCGACAGGTGTAATGAAACTGAAGGGCATGAGATGGTGGGTCGTGGCGCTGCTGTTCGGCGCGGCAGTGCTCAATTACATCGATCGGCAGACGCTTTCAGCCCTGGCACCCACCATTCAGGCGGACCTGGCGATGAACGATCGCGCGTATGCCAACGTGGTCAACATCTTCCTGGTGGCATATACCATCGCTTACCTCGTCTCGGGGCGCATAGCTGACAAATTGGGAACGCGGACCAGCATGGCGCTTTTTGTGGCCTGGTGGTCAGTCGCAAATATGCTGACAGCAGCGGCCCACGGCGCGCGCTCGCTGGGCGGCTTTCGCTTTTTACTCGGGCTCGGGGAGGCGGGTGTCTGGCCGGCTGCATGCAAAGCAGTTTCCGAATGGTTTCCTGCCCGGGAAAGAGCGCTGGCCATTGGCATTTACACCATGGGTGCGACTATCGGGGCGACGCTGGCTCCTTACGTGGTCATTCCCCTGGCAACCTGCGATTACCCTCAGCAATTCCCGATGATCTCTACCTGGCTGGGCGGCGGAGCCGGCTGGCGAATCGCCTTTATCCTCACCGGTGCTGCGGGCCTGGTGTGGTTGATTCCATGGCTATGGTGGTATCGGCAGCCGGATAACAGCAAGCTGATTACTCCAGGGGAACTGGAGATGCTGAAGCAGTCATCGGCCGCTGAAACCGCTTCCGGCGAAACCACGGCCCCCTGGACCTGGGGACAGGTCCTCGCCTTCAGGGGCACATGGCTGTTCCTGCTGGGAAGGTTGATGACTGATCCGGTTTGGTACTTTTACCAGTTCTGGTTCCCAAAATACCTTAGTGCCAACCGCCACCTGAGCCAGGAGCAACTGAAAATTACCTGGCTGGTCTATGGCGCGGCGGGCGTGGGCAGCCTGCTGGGCGGCTGGCTTTCCGGCCAACTGATAAAACGTCAGGTTGCACCCGTATCCAGCCGGTTTCGGGTGATGCTTGGATGCGCGGTGCTGATGCCTCTCTCGGCTCTCATTGCCAGCGTTGCCGGCCTGGATCTTGCCATGGCACTGACGTGCATCACTGTGGCCGCTTCACTGGCATGGCTTATCAACCTCACTTCTCTGATCGTCGATGTGGTCCCAAAACACTCGCTGGGCACTGTGTTCAGCGTAGTGGCTGCCGGCAGCACCATCGGCGGTATCCTGATGAATATGGTGGTGGCTAGGATGGTTTCGGATCCTGCCTCCTCTGCGGGCGGCTTCCTGGATCAAAGTTTGCAGGCCGTTTTAGGTCCGCTTTTCCGGTTAATCGAGGGGGGCGGGTACGCTCAATGGTTTTGGGTGATGGCCTTCCTGCATCCGCTTGCCTGGCTAATGCTGAAAGCGGGCGGCCTGTATCGGCTGAATCCGGCCATGGCACAAATGAAAATGGCACCATGACCTCTCTAACCCCTATGATGATCGCAGCCCCTCCTGCTGAGTCGCGCACCTTGAGAACTGAAAGATTGGAATGCGACTTCGTCGTGGTCGGTGGCGGCCTGGCCG
>JBBQYD010000508.1:0-4163 GCA_038209025.1 Verrucomicrobiota bacterium
GGAAAAGATGCGCACCCCCCGGGTCAGCGCGCCCGACTTTTGATTTATGAGCAAAAACATCGTGCTGGGGGTTACGGGGTCCATCGCCGCTCACAAAGCGGCGGATCTGGCCAGCCTTTTGACGAAAGCTTCGTGCCAGGTGCGGGTGGTCATGACACGCGATGCCCTGGAGTTCATCACCCCGTTGCCTTTCAGGACGCTTTCCCGCAACCCGGTGATTACCGATCTGTATGATGAGGAAGAAGGCTGGAAGCCCGCCCACATTGAGCTGGCTGATAGCGCGGACCTGTTGTTGATCGCGCCGGCCACCGCGAATACCATCGCCAAACTTGCCTGCGGCCTGGCCGATGACGCGCTAAGTTGCATCGCCCTGGCGCTGAATCCGAAGGCCCGGCTGCTGATCGCGCCAGCGATGAACGGTAAAATGTGGCAACACCCCGCGACGGCTCAAAACGTCGAGACGCTCAAGCGTCGTGGCGCGGAGTTCATCGGGCCGGAAGCCGGCCTGTTATCTTGCGGCTACGAGGGAATTGGCCGGCTTTGGCCGGTGGACCAGATCGCCGCACGGGTCATGGAGATGTTGGGCAGGGGTTGAGTTCCCCACGGCCCGGTGCCTGCAGGACCAATTTGATGAACAGTTCAAAGCCGATAGCGAACGGCGCATCCGCTTCACCGGCGGAAGGAGCGCGGCCCCGTTCGGCCTGGAAGCATTCGATTCGTTCCTTGCCTCTGGGACGGATAGCGACCGCCCTGGGCGCCTTGTACAGGCGCGCCTTATCCATCCTGCGCCTGCCCGCCCCGGACAACTCTCAACTCCTGCAACGGGTCCAGTTGATGGAGCGCGACATCATTCTGCCGCTCAAAGCGGCGGGCATCGCGATGCTCCTTTACTCGTTCTATTTTAAACCATGGATGGGACGGGTTCTGTCCGCTCTCGATATCGCGGTGGAATCGACACAATACCTGTTTTGGGTCTATGTGGTGCTGAACCTGGTGGCGGCCGCGCTGCTATTCCAAATGCGCCGCATTCCGATCTCGATGCTGGAATGGATGGTTTTTGTCATGTGCCTGGTGGATGGAATTTTTCTATCGGCGCTTACGCTGGTGACCGGCGGGTATGACAGCATCCTCTATTGGTTGTTTCTGGGATTGATTGTGCGCGGGGCGGTGAGTGTGCCCCGGGCCACGTCACAAATCATGCTGAACCTGACGATCAGCTCTTGTTACGTGTTTTCCGGGTTGGTGGCGCTGGCGGTATGGTACCATCTGCCGGAATTCTCCCGGCAGGAATCCGGCTTGTCCGGCGCGCAGGACGACTACGCCGAGCCGCTGGTGCTGCGCATTGTGTTGCTGCTGCTGGTGACCGTCTGTGCCTACGGCGTTCATATTCTGTTTGAGCGGCAGCGGATTGCGGAGGAAGAAGCGCGGGAATTTGCGGTCAGGGAAGGGCAACTGCGTTCGGCCGGGCGGCTCGCGGCTGAGATTGCGCACCAAATCAAGAACCCGCTGGCCATCATCACTAATGCCGCGTATTCCTTGCAGCGCTCGTTGAAACAGGGGAAAACGAATGTCGGCGAGCATATTCAAATCATTCAGGAGGAGGTTGAGCGTTCGGATCGCATAATTACGCAGATCATGGGATACGCGCAACTCGCCGAGGGCCGGGTCGAGAAGGTGGAGGTAACCGAGGAGTTGGAGAATGCCATCCGGCGGGTGTTCCCCGAAGCCGCGGAATATCCGGTGGGGCTGCATCGGAATTTTGCCGCCAGCGCTCCAGCGCTGCTGATGCAAAGGCGGCATGTGGAGGAAATCTTCATGAACGTGCTCCAGAATGCCCGGGAGGCCCTTGCCAGCCAGGCTGGTAACGTGTGGATCACCATGGTGTGCGGGCCGGATTCATCAGTTGAAGTAAGCATCCGGGACGATGGCCCCGGCATTCCGAGGCACAAGCAGGAGAGTGTCTTCGAAGCTTACTATACCACGAAGGAGAAGGGCACCGGTCTGGGCCTGGCCACAGTGAAACACAACATTGAACTCTATGGCGGAAGTGTTCGTCTGGAATCTGAGCTTGGAAAAGGCGCCTGCTTCCGGCTATTCTTTCCCGCCCGGACGTTAATGCGTTCGGAGCAAACCAGTTGAGCTATCCAGATAACATCTTGTCCGCCCCGAACGCGCAACGAAGCCCCTCCCCGGGTGCCGATCGGATCCCGTTCTACGCCATCCCATGAGCGCGCCGCTGCCACCCATCCTGGTTGTCGATGACGAGAAAAACATGCGGCTCTCGTTAAAGACGGTGCTGTCGGATGAGGGCTACGAGGTGCGCACGCTGGAATCGGCCGAGGAGGCTCTGCAGGCGCTCGCGCACGAGGACTTCCTGATGGTTATCACCGATGCCCGGCTGGGGGGGATGAGCGGTTATGATTTTCTGTCCCGTTCGCGCCTGCAATGGCCTGACCTGCCGGTTCTGATGATCACCGCCTATGCCACGCCGAAGCTGGCTGTGGAGGCAATTAAAGCTGGGGCCATGGATTATTTAGCCAAACCGTTTGCCCCGGAAGAGTTGCTGCATGCGATCTCCCGCTGCGCGGAGCGCCACAAACTGCTGCAGGAAAATGCGAAGCTGCGCGCCCGTGCCAGCGAGACCTACCACCTCGAGAACATCGTGGGCGATTGTGCGGGCATCCACGAAATGCGGCAGTTGATTCAGACCGTGGCGCCGACCGACGCGCGGGTGCTGATCCTGGGTGAGAGCGGTACCGGCAAAGAGCTGGTGGCCGGCGCCCTGCACAGCCTCAGCCGCCGGCGCAAGGAAAGTTACGTCCGGATCAATTGCGCCGCCATCCCGGAAACGTTGCTGGAGAGCGAGCTGTTTGGTCATGAGAAAGGCGCTTTCACCGGCGCGCTCAAACAGAAACCCGGGCGCGTCGAGGAAGCTGACGGCGGGACGATTTTTCTGGATGAGATTGCCGATATGAGCCGCCCGCTCCAGGCCAAGCTCCTGCGGTTTCTGGAGGACGGCAGTTTTACGCGCGTGGGCGGCACGCAGGAATTACGCGTGAACGTGCGGCTAATCGCGGCCACCAACCGGGATATCATAAAAGCCATCCGGGAAGATCAGTTTCGCGAGGACCTGTTTCACCGGTTGAACGTTGTCCAGATGCGTCTGCCGCCGTTGCGGGATCGTGGCAACGATGTGCTGCTGCTGGCGGAATATTTCCTCCACGGGTTTGGATTGACGCTGAACAAAACCAGCATTCAAGACATCGCGCGCGGAGCGCGGCAGAAACTCCTGATGCATCAATGGCCCGGAAATGTGCGCGAGTTGCGCAACGTGATCGAGCGGGCGCTTATCCTGGAAACGGGAACAGAAATTCAATCAACCAGCCTGCCGGATTTCGAACTCGAGGCTCGGCTTCATCCGATGCCAGCATCCAAACGCCCCGCCTTGGGGGGGTCTTTGGATGAGATGATGGCCTCCTTCGAGCGAGACCTGATCTTCAGTTTGCTGGAGGAAAACCACTTCAGCCTGACCCGCACCGCCGACCAACTCAAACTCAGCCGCCATGCTTTGCGGTATCGCATGCAGCGGCTCAACATCAACACCGCTCCTGAAGAGGAAGACAATGCGGCTTCGACCGAAAATGGATCCCGTGCATGAATAATTTTGGAATCACCCCCTGTCTGGCCGTGCTGGATGCAATGTTTAACCGGTGGAACAACATGAGCCCGATCAGGCACAATTTAGTATTGGCGCTGGTGGTGCTGGTCTTCCTGGCGCTGGGCGTGGCCATTTGGGCGATGTTCGTTCACGCCCCGAATCATCCCAACAAAAACCGGCACAACAAGAAAAAGAATGAGCCGGAAAAGCGCCATCGAAAATGGCGGAAACGCCGCCGGGAGCACCGCCCGCTGAATCCGACCCTGGCGGAAACCGGGGGGCTGCCACCTGCCCGCGACCCCAGCGATGGCCCGCGTCCGGAAGCGGGGCCTTAGCCATGCAACAGAGCCGGGCGATCACGCGCAAGAGCGCTTCCAACCTCGCGCTCGCGTTCATCTTGCTGGCGCCGGAACGCCGCGAGGCGATGACCGCGCTTTACGCGTTCTGCCGGGAAGTCGATGATATTGCCGACGAGGAGAGCCTGCCGGTGGAAACGCGGCGCAAC
>JBBQYD010000509.1:0-4148 GCA_038209025.1 Verrucomicrobiota bacterium
ACCGGCAGGATCAGCCCGGCCCCGCGTCCAGTTTTGTGATTAGCGTTCAATCAGCGTCGATCAGCGGTTGACATCAATATCGTTTCGTGAACGGAGTTGAGGTGTCAAACTATATATTGTCATAATTCTTGCTTGATTCTGCTACGTCCTTTACCCCATGTTCGCGCATGCCTCGCAAAATGCGAGTCGAATATCCGGGAGCGATTTACCATCTCATGAGCCGTGGAAATCGGTGTGGTGATAGTTACCTGGATGACGTGGATCGGCAGGATTCTCTCAAGACGCTGGCCGAGGCGTGTCAGAAGACCGGCTGGCAGGTTCATGCCTAATGCCTGATGGTTGACCCTGAGGCGCTGATGCAGTTTCGGCGCACGTGGTGTCTGGGGAGCGAGGGGTTTCGGAAGGAACAGTTGGAGCGGATGGAGGGTAAACTCGGCGAGTGCCATGCCGGAGAACTGCGGCGGGAAAGCGCCGAAGCCAAAGCCGAACGTCTGATTGGGGAGGAGTTGGCGCGGCGGCGCTGGACTGCCGAGGATTTAAAGGCGCTCCGACGGAGTGATCCGGACGAACTTGCCATTGGGGTCCGGCTCCGGCGCGCAACCACTCTGACGATCAAAGCCATCGCCGCACGGTTGCCTTTGGGGACGGGTAACACCGCCCGGGCGAATCTGCACCGGCTGATGGCAGAACAAGACGGACAGGCTAAACAGGCATGAATGCAAATCACCGAAATATATGGTTTGCCACCTCAACCAATTGAAATCCGTTCCGTGAGGAGTTGCGAGCAGTGACGCGCCTGCCGTTGTGTCCGAATCGCTCACATATCATAGGGCCGACCCGTCGCTCGTTCCACCCGGCAATGCAGTTGCTCAGGGAGTGGAGATGCCGTAGAGGCGAAACCGGGTGCTGGTTGAGTCAAAATTGCGGTAAACGAGCTGGGTGAGGCCGAAGATTCCCGTGGATACGACCGGCCAATTGATCAAATTGGAAGTGAGATCCTCCGAAGAGCGAACACTGTAAAGCTGCCCGGGGCTGCCGGTGGCCGTGAGCTGAAATACTCCTGGCTCTGGAATTGTTGCACTGGTAATTTTCGGAGCAGCGAGACCGTAGGTGAAGATGGCAGTCGCGGTAGTGGACGCTTCCGACTTTACCCGGACCCAATGGGCGCTGTAACCGGCCGGGAAAACGTGGCGCATGGTTTGACCGGGAGGCACCGTGAATCGCTGATACTCACTCCAGGTGTTATCGGCCGCAAAATCCATTTCGACTGAGAACGTTATAGAAGCACTGCTGGCGTGGGACAAAGCCAGCTCTTTGCGCTCGTATCCATAGAACAAATACGGATCACTGGCGACTCCGGGCTCAACCAGCGTGTTTTGCCAGGGTCCTCCGGATCCGCAGGGCGGTCCCATGCGCCAGAGGTCGTCCACATTGCCAAACCATAAGGCCGCCTGCCCGTCATCTGACTGGAAAATGTGCCCGGTATTGGTGCCCGCCGCCGCAACGCCAGCAATCACAAACAGGCCGCGCCAGGAAGCGTAATCGCTGATGTGGCGATTATGCGTGGTGATCGGACGGATGCGCCGGAATCCGCCTGAACCGCTTAGTGGCAGTTCGTAAAAAGTGCCATGCGCCTGAAAGAGTTGTCTCTCGGTCACCACTTCACGCGCGCCGCGCGGCCAGCCTGTTGCGAAGGAGGCATCGTATGCGGACGCCCCCTTTGGCAAACGAAAGCGGTTTCCACCGGACGTAACCAGCACGGAGGCGGCGTCCACCGTAAAGCTTGCATTAGAAAGCGAATATGTGGTTCGCAACAATGTTACCGCCGCACTGTTTGTGGCGCGGCGCAGTTGCATGGTGCCATCGATCTCGTAGTAACCCTTGGCAGCGGACCCGTCCGCCTGCGTAATGGTCGCGGCAAACTGCAGGGTGCGGGCATCTCCGCTCAGCGGACGAATAATGCCGTCACTGAGGAGGTTCGTCTCCGAAGCTCCGGCTATGCCTGCAAACAGGCCGGGGGTCGGCGCCTGCGGCGGGTTTCCAAGATGGAAGTAAGCTGTGATGTTCGAGGTGTTCTGCGCGGCGAGCAAGCGAACCCAGGTAGTGTTCAGTTCAGGCGGCAGGAGGTAGTATGCGTAGCCGTCCGAAGGAACGCTAACCGTTGCCAGCGCCTTCCAATCGCCCAGGCCTTCAGGGTCATGCTGCAAGGCACACTCAATCGTGCTGCCGCCGGATTGCCGCAGGTGCAACACGCGTTGTCTAAACCCGGCCACCAGGAAAGGCTGGCTCGGAGTGCCGGCGCTGACGGAGTCGTCTTTCCAGGGTCCGCCAAAGCCCGCAGCCGGACCCCAGGTTTCCAGATCGCTCAACTGGCCGAACCAGGGGGCAGAATGCGATTGCCCGGCGAAGTTATTGCCGCCCGTGACTGAGGTGTCGTCCCGGCCCATCACGAGCTGGCCTTGCCACCAGCAATAATCCACCGGCATTTTCAGGTAGGTGCAAATCGGTCTCAGCCCGCCCGTGTTGGCCGCCGAAAACGTTTTCGGGAAGTAGTAAAACAAGCCGTGCATGTGCATGAGCATTTTGCCATCGAGGATCTCTCGAATGCGCGGCCACTCGGTGTACCAGCCATGATATGCGTCGTGCGTGTAGCTTCCCTTGGGCAGGCGAAACGTGAACCAACTGCCATTATCCAGCAGCTTCAATAACACCGACCGTTTGTCCCAGCCAAGAGACCAGATTGGATCTGATGCATCGGTATTGCCATAAATCCCGCCGGGACCGGTGACCTCCGTGAAAGGGCTGCGCTCAAGCCGGGTCCAGCCATTGGTGAAATCTGCCCCCGGGTTTTCCCCAAGCAAACCGGCCGGGCCATTGAAGCCGGGGTCGCCGCCGATGGTCCATGATGACTCACCGTTATTGGCATAAACGTAGCGGCCCTGTGTACTGTAAAATCCTTTGCCATGGGCGCCGGGCATGAGCAGGCCCGCGCCGCTGCCTTGGCCCTGCGCGTCGGGTTTAAGTACGGTTACCGCGAGAGTGTTCACGTCCACCGAATAAAACCCTTCCTCCATGGTGGCGAAGCAGATTTGGCCGGCCGGGTCGGCAAGGTGCCGCGCATTGCCGGTCAATCGACCGGGCATAGCCGTCCGTGAAACCGTCCGGACATTCCCGTTGGCATCGACGAGATAACATCCGATAACCAACTGCTGTGATTCACGGTGAATCATGCGGTTGGCATGTGTGCCGCCCACGCTCTCCGGCCTGGCCGTTAGCGTCAGGTTGGTGTCGATCGTCCACAGCTTGTCACTGGTGTTACCCGGTCCGTGTGGCGGGTAAGTGACAAACCACAACTTCCCGGCCCAGGGGACCACCGCACCAATGCCGATCTCATCGCTTGCGCTGAATACCGACAGGTGTGGATACGTTCCACTGATGTTCACGATGGCGTCTGGACCGGAAGGCATCCCGGAGAGCCGGTGATCGGCAGGCGGCAAGGACAGCACCGTGTCTTCCATCGCCACGTCGTCGATGAGGTAGGAATTATGTGCGGTGGCCGAGCGATCGAACCGGACCATGGTTGCTCCGCCCGCCCGGACATTCGCCGGGACGGCAAACGCTTGAAGATTAACTGCGGCGTGACTGAGGGCGTTCGCCCCGGGATCTGACCACGCGAGGTCGCAAGCACCATTGGTTGACCCCCAGTCGCGTCCGATGATGCGCAGCTTAACGGTTTGGTTGGGCGGTACCTGGAAAGTGGTTCCGCTATTCGCGTTTGCCAGGTCCAGCCAGGAACCGTTCCACAGTGTCTGCAGTTTCCCGCCCACCGCTGTGCGGACCGCGAAACCCGGGCCGGCACCCGTCCCGACTTCTGAGTAGAAGGCCTGGGCTTCGTTGGTCCCGGCGACCTGGAAGCAAAGATCGATTGTGAAAGCATCTGCCGGGTTGACCAAAGCCTGGTTGAGGGTGGCGAGAGTGTTGTAAGGCAGGCGTGCTCCGGTTGCGGAACCGTTCAGACCCGCAACTGAAACCAAACCTGATCCACCGGTCCAATTGGTCGGGAACGGAGTTAGTTCAAAGCTGCCATTCAGCAACAACAGCGCGGCCCCTGCCGGACTGGAGCCAAGGAGCCCTCCGACTGCAAGGAG
>JBBQYD010000510.1:0-4142 GCA_038209025.1 Verrucomicrobiota bacterium
GCAGTTTGACCGTGTTCAATCGCGGGAGCTGACGAGGAACGAAAGGTAAAGAACTATGTTAATGCCGATATTGGCAGAGATGACGGGCAACATTCATGTTGGTCTGGCGGCGCTGGGCGCTGCGATTGGCGTGGGACTGATTGGGGCGAAGGCTTCCGAGGCGGTGGGGCGCAACCCTGGCGCGGCGACGAAGATCCTGGTGCAATCCATTCTGGCCATCGCCTTCGCTGAAGGAATCGTTTTTTTCGCCATCTTTTTGGCGACGAAAGCCTGGCCGGCGTAAGGCGGGGTTGACACGTTACAGTGAGCCGGGGCCGGCGGAGGTCCCGGCTTTGCGGATTAGGGTGGTTTTGAATCATTTAATATGAGCCTGATCATGTTTGGTGGGATTGTGGGGGATACCGCGCGGGAGTTTGGCGTGGATTGGACGCACTTTATCTCGCAGGTAATCAGTTTCGGCATTGTGGCATTCCTGCTTCACCGATTTGCGTACAAGCGAGTGGTGGACATGCTCGAGGAGCGGCGGCAGCGGATCGCGGAGAGCCTGGAGAATGTGGAGAAGATAAAAGCCGAGCTGGCGAAAGCTGAGGCGCAGCGGCATGAAGCCTTGACCCAGGCCAACGCGCAGGCGACTCGATTAATCGAGGAAGCGCGGGCGGCGGCGGCCCGAGTGCAGGAGTTGGAGACTCAGAAAGCCATCGCCGCAGCCGAGCAGATCATCGCAAAAGCGCGCGAAGCCACGGTTCAGGACCATGCCCGGATGCTGGCGGAATTGAAGCGGGAAGTTGGCCGGTTGGTCGTGCAGACGACCGCCACCGTGACCGGCAAAGTTCTGACCCCGGAAGACCATCGCCGGATAGCGGAGGAAACGGTGCGGCAAGTATCGGCCTAAAGTGCGTCCAAGGAGATGAAGATCACCAAACAAGCGAGACGCGAAGCGAAGCAGCTATTTCGGGCCTGTTTTACCGGGAACCTGATGGATGAGAACCGGGTGCGGGAGACGGTGCAAAAGGTGATAGCGCTGAAGCCACGGGGGTATCTGGCGATTCTGTCACATTACCAACGGTTGGTGAAATTGGACTTGGACCGGCGGAGCGCGCGGGTGGAGAGCGCGGTGCCGCTGGGGGCGGACCTGCAGGAGACCATTCGGCAAAACCTCGTGCGTCGGTATGGCCCGGGTTTGAATTTTACGTTTGCCCAGAACGCCGCCTTGCTGGGCGGGGTGCGCATCAAGGTGGGGAGCGATGTCTATGACGGGAGCGTGCAGGCGCGGCTGAGTCAGTTGGAACAACAATTTTAAGCATTTAAGCGAGGCAGGCGCGCCGCCTGCCGGGATGATTTCAGTGTATATATGAGCAACTTACTTCAGGAAATCGAGAACCAGATTGCCAGTGTGAAGACCGGGGCCGCCAAGCAGAACGTGGGGGTGGTGCGGGAGATTGGGGATGGCGTGGCAAAGATCGAAGGGCTGACGGACGCCATGCTCAATGAGATGTTGGATTTTGGCAATGGGATCGTGGGATTGGCGTTGAACCTTGAGGAGACGGAGGTCGGCGCGATCATCCTGGGCGACTACACGAAGATCGAGGAAGGCGACGAAGTGCGGACGACCGGCAAGTTGTTGCAGGTGCCGGTGGGCAAAGGATTGCTCGGGCGGGTGGTCAATACGCTGGGCGAACCCCTGGACGGCAAGGGGCCGGTGAGATCCGAAGTGGCCTACCCCGTGGAGAAAATTGCGCCCGGGATTATCCGGCGTAAGTCCGTGAGCCAGCCGGTCCAGACCGGGATTATGGCCGTCGATGCGATGATTCCGATTGGGCGGGGGCAGCGCGAACTCATCATTGGCGACCGTTCTACCGGGAAAACAACCATTTGCATTGATACGATCATCAGTCAGGCACGGCTGAACAATGCGGCGGAAGCGGCGGGCGACAAGGAATACCGGCCGCTGTATTGCATTTACGTGGGAATCGGGCAGAAGCAATCGAATATCGCGCGGGTGGTTGCGGTGCTCGAAGAAGCCGGGGCCATGCCTTACACTATTATCATCGCCGCCTCCGCTTCGGATTCGGCGACGAACCAATACCTGGCGCCATTTGCCGGCGCGGCGATGGGCGAATGGTTCATGGATAACGGGATGGATGCGCTGATCATTTATGATGATCTATCCAAGCACGCGGTGGCCTACCGGCAGGTCTCCCTCGTGCTGAAGCGGCCCTCCGGCCGCGAGGCATACCCGGGCGATGTGTTCTACCTGCACAGCCGGTTGCTGGAACGTGCGGCGCGGGTGAGCGAGAAGTATGGGAACGGTTCGCTGACTGCGCTGCCGATCATCGAAACCCAGGCGGGTGACGTTTCGGCCTACATTCCCACCAACGTGATTTCGATCACGGACGGGCAGATTTACCTCGAAACCGACCTGTTTTACCAGGGCGTGCGTCCGGCGATTTCCGTGGGCTTGTCCGTGTCGCGGGTGGGATCAGCGGCGCAGATCAAAGCCATGAAACAGGTGGCGGGCCGGTTGAAGGGAGATTTGGCGCAGTTCCGGGAATTGGCGGCATTCGCGCAGTTTGGCTCGGATCTGGACGCCAAGACCCAGGCCCAGATTGAGCGCGGCAAGCGGATCATAGAAGTATTCAAGCAGCCGCAATACAACCCAATGGCGGTGGAGGTGCAGGTGGCGACTTTGTGGACCGTGCAGAACGGCTACATGGACGACGTCGCGGTGGACAAGATTAAAGACTTCCAGGCAGCCTTGAGTGAGTACCTCACCAGCCGTAAAACGGATTTGATGACCTCCATTGCAAAAGAAAAGGCGATGAGTGACGCCCTGACTGCGTCTCTGAAAGCCGCGGTTGTCGAGTTCAAGCAAACCTACAAGTAAGCGATGGCCAGCACGCGAGACATACGCCGGCGCATCAAGTCGGTGCGGAATACGGCCCAGATAACCAAAGCCATGCAGATGGTTGCGGCGTCCAAGATGCGGAAGGCGCAGCAACTGGCGGTGGGTGGGCGGCCTTACGCGGACGTGATGAACCGCGTGTTGGGCGAAGTGACCCATTCCGCTGGCGACTTCCGCCATCCGCTGATGGAACAGCGGGAGGGCAAAGCCCGGTGCATCCTGGTCGTCAGCTCGGACAAAGGGCTGTGCGGGGCGCTGAACAGCAATCTGCTACGGGAAGCGGCCAAGCTCGACAAAAGCAACACCGTATATGTGACTGCGGGCCGGAAAGCGGCGCAGTTCGTGGCGCGGACCCGCCGGACTCTGAAAGCGGATTTCGCGTATAAAGATAACCCGCAATTCAGCGAAGCGCGCGCGATTTCAAAGTTCGTGCGCGAACTGTTTTTGAGCGGGGAGGTGAGCCGGGTGGATGCGCTGTTTACGAACTATGTTTCGACGCTCGTGCAGAAGCCGGAGTTTTTCCCGTTGCTGCCGGTGGGCGAGATCAAGGGCGTATCCACTGGGATCGCCGGGGAAGCCATGGACCAGCAACTGGTGAAAGGGGCGGCCGAGTTCCTGTTTGAGCCCGGCGCCGATGAAGTGCTGGGCGCGCTGCTGCCGCATTACATCAATTTCCAGGTATTCCAGATCCTGCTGGAGGCACGGGCCAGCGAGCAGAGCGCGCGGATGGTGGCGATGAAGAACGCGACCGATAATGCCACGCAGTTGATCAAGGATTTGACCCTCGAATATAACAAGCTGCGGCAGGCGAACATCACGAAAGAGCTTTTGGAAATTACGAGCGCCGCGATGGCCCTGAGCTAGGCGGTGAGGATACATTTAACGCAATGAATAAAGGTAAAATTGTTCAGATCATTGGTCCGGTGGTGGACGTGGAATTCAGCGGCGATTTGCCGGGGATTTACAACGCGTTGACGGTCGATTTCACGGTGCAGGGCCAGGCAGTGAAGCTGACACTGGAAGTGCAGCAGCACCTCGGAGACGGCTGGGTGCGCGCGGTTGCCATGTCCAGCACCGAGGGCTTGAAGCGCGGCTTGGAAGTGAGTGATACCGGCGGGCCTATCTCGATGCCAGTGGGAGAAGGCGTGATGGGGCGCGTGCTTGATGTAACCGGCCAGGCCGTGGACGAACGGGGGCCGATCCGCGCGGAGAAATTTTACCCCATCCATCGCCCGGCGCC
>JBBQYD010000511.1:0-4140 GCA_038209025.1 Verrucomicrobiota bacterium
GGGCCACTTGCTCGGCGGCCGCGAACGCCGGGAATTCCGAGCCGGCCAGCGGAATCTGGAGCTGGTATTCCGGGAACGTATGCGGATCGCCTTTCCGGTCCACCAGCGTCACGGGGGAACTCCGTTGGATCGGCGCCACGCCATCCGCCTGACGAACCGGTCCGTCCACGACGACCCGGCGGAAGGTCTGCGGTCCGCGGGGGTACGGGGTGAACCTGGCTGAAGTCATGCGGGCCAGGACCGCGCGGTCGGTGGCATCAATCATCACCTTGGCGATCACGGCCTGCCGGCCGGAACGGTTGGCCATGATGATGCCGGCCAGCCGGCCTTGGTCATCCCGCAACACGCCGGTGACGACGCTGGGATAGAGGAACGGCACTTTGGCCCCCGTCAGCGCCCGATCCAGGGTGTGCTTGACCTGCATCGGCGTGACCGGTTGTGGCCCGTCGGGCTGGAGCGCAGGAGACGCCGGCGGTTCGCCGAGCACCACGATCTCGCCCAGCAGGATGCGCTTGGCGCGGGCGCCCGGAGCCACCTGCAATTTCAGGTAGCGGCTGTTGACCGAAACCGGGCAGGTCAAACGCAAGGCCTGCTGCTCCCGCTCACCGGCGTCCAGCATGTCATTCTTGAAGGACGCCAGCTCTTTCCACGCCTGGCGGTCGGCGCTCGCCGAGACCGTGAAATTGCCCACTTCAAAATCGCCGGAGCGCTGGTAGGCCATGACCACGACCTGCCGTATGTCACGCGGTTGGCCCAGGTCGAGAACGATGCCGGTGGTTTCGCCGAATTCCACGCTCTCCCGGGAGGCGTCATCCCAGGCGCCGTTGTGCAGGCGCGGGGGCTTCCCGGTGTCGGGATGTCTGGCCGAAGCCGGCTTGTCCGTCGTGTAGGTGAAATCGTAGGCGCCGCGCAGCGGGGTGGCTTCGGGCATGATCTGCGGCGTGAAAAGCGTCCGGGCAAGTTCGGTTGAAGGCTGTTCACCCGGTTCAAGCCACAGACGGTCCGAGGCGCAGATGTCTTCGCCCAGGTAGGGTCGTGGGGCGGCCAGGAAAACCCTGGCGCCAGCCTTTGCGGCGGACAGCGCGGCCTCAACTCCACCCGACGCCCCACCCACGACGACGACGTCCACCTCGTGCATCACGGGGATGGAACGGGCCGGTTCGCGCACCTCAGCGGCGCCCAGCATAACACTGCCCAACAGCGGCAGCCCGAATCCGAGAAGAAGTCCTGCGTTAGCCATTTGCTTCGAGTTTTTCACTAAACCAGGCCGACTGCTAGCCTAACCTTAACCAATCCCGGCCGGGGGAAGCTTTTTTGGCCGGGACCCGGCGGAATGACGGCTGTGAAATGAGACGGTTGAAAGAGCCTGACGCAACCACCTTGGAACCCTTACACTATAAACATGATTAGATTCCTTGCCTGCCTGCTCTTGTGCGCATGCATCCATCCGCCTGTGGTTGGCGCCGCCGGGGTGGCCCGCCGGTTTACGGTGGTTGGTGCTCCGGAGAATGACCTCATACGGCTGCTGAAGGCCAACGGTTACAAAATCACGCGGTGCAAATCGGCCGGGGAAGCGGTTTCGAGCGCCCCGAATGAATCGCCGGTCCTGCTATTGGCTGACAACTATCCCACCAACACGGTTGCAATATCCCAGGAAGATTTTCGTCTCGCGGCGGCCAAGCGCCTCCGGCTCTTTGTCGAGTTCCCTTCAACGGCCCCTGGAATAACATTCGGTGCTCCGAAAAAGACTTCGTGGGAGCGGTTGGTCATCGCCAGCCCAAGACTCGGGGCGGAGCTGCCGCCAATGCAAATCATGATGGCTAACGAGTGCTATATCCTGCCGACCGTCACTTCCAACTGCCTAATAGTCGCCGCCCGGGTGGCGGGTTACAATCAAGCCGTTTACGGCTTGCCGGCTTCGACGCAACCGGTCCTGTTTTCCCGGGAGGACGGGCGAGTCCTGATCGCCACCACGAAACTGAGCGGATTTGTTACCGGCCGGTTTGCGCCAACGCGGGAGTGGTCCGCGCTGTGGGCGTATCTGCTCGGGCAGGTTTCCGGCGCGGAGATCCCGAGGCTGGAATGGCAGCCGCTGGTTCAGGCAGCCTATGGCCCCCAAGCGAAGTTGCCTCGGAATGTCGAATCCAGGACGTTCCATGCCGCGGCGCAATGGATTCTTGACTCCCGGATGTTGCTCTCAGAAGAACGTGCGGCCTCCCTGGCTCCCGCTATGAGGGCGGGGGTGGAAGTCATCGACCCCGCAGCAACGGACGCGGTCGCCGGCGATGGTCGCTTCGGCATCCTTGAGGGCTACTCTTCGACCATCCGTCATGACGGAAGCCAACCGCAGCGTTCGGTGATTCGGGCCGATTGCCAGGCTGAATCAGCGATGGTCCTCGCGTTGGATCATGCCATAAACCGCAAAGCCCGGGGAGGCATTGTCGCATCCAATTTGTTTGATTTCCTCTATTTCAAATCTGACATGTGTGGGGGTGGCCGCGGTGACCCGAAGCATCCCGCCTTCGGCCTGGTTGCCTGGGGGAGCACCGCCCCAGCCTGGCTGGTGGCGAATTATAGCGATGACGGCGCCCGGGTGATGCTGGCCACCATCCTTGGTTCGGCCTGCCTTAAATCCGACAGGTGGGACGACAGTTTGCTCAAGGCGCTATTCGCCAACCTCCGCCTCAGCAACAAGAACGGCTTCCAGGGTGACCGCATCGACATGCCTGGCCTGGAAAGCAGTGGGTGGCGATATTTTCAGGAACGCGAGTTGATCAACAATTCCCCGCATTTCGAATCGTTCATGTGGGCCTGCTATATTTGGGCCCACCGCAGCACCGGAGAACCAGAGTTCCTGGAGAAGGCCCGGCGTGGAATCAAGATTCTCATGGAGGGTTACCCTGGGAAATGGCGTTGGAACGACAGTATGGAGAGGGGACGCATGTTACTATGCCTCGCATGGCTGGTCAGGGCTGACGATACCACCGAACACCGGCGCTGGCTGCGCTTGCTGGTGGATGACATAGTCGGCACCCAGCACGCAACCGGTGCCTTGCCGGACCGTTTTCGTGGTGTCGAGGCCAGCCATTATCAGGTGCCGGCGTCGAACGAGGCCTACGGCACCGGGGAAACCCCTCTATTACAGACCAACGGCGATCCTGTGACTGATCAGTTATACCACAGCGGTTTCGTCCTGCTGGGGCTTCACGAGGCCGAAGCGGTGCTGAATGACCCCGGAATCCGGGCCGCTGAAGACAAGCTTACCAAGTATCTATGCCGGATCCAGACGCGCTCCCGGAGCATTCCATACCTCAGCGGGACATGGTTCCGTGCTTTCGACTTTGACCGGTGGGAACCGTGGGCCAGTTCGGGGGATTCAGGCTGGGGGGCATGGTCGGTGGAGGCAGGCTGGGCCCAGGCATGGACCTCAGGAGCGCTTGGGCTTCGGTTGCAGAAAACTACGCTATGGGATATGACCCGCGGCAAGGACCTGCGTGACAAGGTCGCGGACGTGAGAGCGCGGATGTCCCAGAATCATGGCCAGCCCTGGACGGGCGGCAAGGCTCAGTGAGACCAGACCGCCTCGATCGCTGGATGGTCATCACCGGCCTGCTGGTAATGCTGGGGATAGCTTTCTAGCAGCGGAAGTTTGCGGGCGCCAGCCTGCCACTCACGGTGTGTTCAGGAAGACAAAATCCTGGTTCAGGCTCTGGCGTTCGACCCGGAGGCGCGGATTGGTGCGAAGAAGTGAGGAATTGAACGCCCCGACAGCAACAGGGAACAGAATCGGGTGGTGGCAGAGGCTGGAAAACGCCATCTGAGTATCGCCACAGGAAATGAGAACGGCTTCGGCCAGCCAGGCAACGTGTTCTGGGCTCTTGGGCTTAGTCTGCTTGGCCACAGTGTAGATGCCCGCCTTCTTTTTGGCTTCGGCGATGATCCCCCAATCGAGGAAGCTGCTGATGTTGTAGCGCGTAATCCGGTTCACGAAGTCGCGGTCGCCATGCTGCTCACGTAGCCGTCGCTGAACGTCCGTCCTTTGCGCCTCATGCTGGAGCCTCAGTAGGCGGCCAATCGCCTCAGCCACACTGCCCACAAAGGGATAGGCAGCAATCGTCATCCCCCAATTGAGGAGGAGCC
>JBBQYD010000512.1:0-4139 GCA_038209025.1 Verrucomicrobiota bacterium
CCGGTTGCGGGAGGTTTTGCCCGCGTTGACACTGGCGGGGCGGGCAGGTAGCTTGCGGGCACATGTCCAGGTTGCCCTTTGAACTGTTGCTGGCTCTGAGGTACCTGCGGCCAAAAAGGACGTTCGTTTCGGTAATCACCCTGATTTCCGTTTTGGGCGTCACCATGGGGGTCGCGGTGCTTATCATTGTGATCAGCGTAATGAGCGGATTTGACCGCCAGTTGCGCGAACGGATTCTGGGCTTCAACACGCATCTGAAGGTCGTTCCCGAGGCGGGCATGACCGCGAATTACGGCGACCTCATGCGCCGCATCAAGGAACACCCCCAGGTTTCGGCCACCGCTCCGTTCGTGATGGGCCGGGTGCTGGTAGAAACCGCGGCCGTAGCCGGCAAATCCCGGGTGGATGCCCCTTACCTGCGCGGCCTCGATACCACGCTCGAGACAAACATCAGCGTTCTTCCCAAGAGCATCATCGCGGGAGAATTTGATGTGCAGGGCCGGGGCCTGTTGATTGGCTCGGAGTTTGCCCGGGCAATGGACTTGTGGGTCGGTGACCGGGTCACGATTTATTCCCCGGAAGAGCTTCGCAAAATGAAGGAGAACCGCGGCAAGGAAACTGAACGCGCGGTGCTGCCCGATGAATACGAAGTGCGGGGGATCTTCGATGTTGGCTACTTTGAGTACAACATGTCGGTCATCATGACCTCACTGGAGGACGCCCAGCAGCTCTACGTATTGGATGACAGCGTGCATGGGGTGCTCGTCATGCTGAAAGATCCTTATCAGGCCGAGGTCGTGAAGGCAGACCTGGAGAAGACCCTGGGGCCGGAGTACCGTTTCAGCACGTGGATGGAGGAGAACGAAAGTCTGTTGAGTGCGTTAATCGTGGAGAAGAACGTCATGTTTTACCTGCTCTTCTTCATCATGATTGTGGCGGCATTATGCATCCTGAGCGCCCTGATCACGTTTGTGGTGCAGAAGACGCGAGAGATCGGCATGCTCAAAGCCCTGGGCGCGACCGATTGGCAGGTGAGCCTGCTGTTTCTAAGCCAGGGGGCGTTTGTGGGAGGCCTTGGGGTGCTGGCGGGGTATGGGTTGGGCATGCTCGCCATTGCTTACCGCAACGAGTTCCTGCGGTTCATGACCCAGCTCACCGGCTTCGAATTGTTTCCGCGCTCCATCTATCATTTTACTGAGCTTCCGGCGTTAATCATACCGGGGGATGTCCTGCTGATTTGCGGCAGCGCGATGGTAATATGCACGCTGGGCGGGTTGATCCCCGCCTGGCGCGCTGGACGGCTCAAGCCCGTGGAGGCCCTTCGCTATGAGTAACGACCAGCCGTTCCTGACCGCCCGTGGGGTACAAAAGGTTTATACGCTCGGCGCGCGTTCGCTGGAGGTGTTGCGCGGCGTCGATCTGGACCTGTGCCAGGGAGATTTTCTGGCGTTGCGCGGCGCCTCTGGAGCCGGCAAAAGCACCTTGTTGCATCTGCTGGGGGGGTTGGATACACCGACCCGCGGGGAGGTTTGGCTCTCCGGGCGCAACCTTGCGCGGTTGTCCCGGCGCGAGCTGGCTCGGCTCCGCAACCTGGAAGTTGGCTACATCTTCCAGGCCTATTACCTTTTACCTGAGTTGGATGCCCTGGAAAACGTTTGCCTGCCTGCGCGCATGGCGCGAGTGCCCGCCGCCCAGGCGGCGGCGCGCGGGCGCGAATTGCTGGAGCGGGTGGGTTTGAAAGACCGGATTGAGCATAAGCCTTACGAGCTTTCGGGTGGTGAACAGCAGCGCGTGGCGATTGCCCGCGCCTTGATCAACCAGCCGGGCTTGATCCTGGCCGATGAGCCCACCGGCAACCTGGACTCGCACACCGGCCAGGAGATCTTGAACCTTTTGCTCTCCCTGCGCACCGAGCGGCGGGCCACCCTGGTGATGGCCACGCACGATGCCAGCCTCGCCGCCCGGGCCCCACGGGTTATTCGCCTGGTCGATGGCGCGGTGGACAACTCGGAGATCAGCCCGCCGGTTCCTTCAAGCTGAGCGGGCGGCATGGTCCGGATTTAAAAGCGGCCTCGGGGGTTGACAATCGACCGGGAATGAACGTTTATTCTTGGGTGGTGAGGCCAGTTATCAGCCGCAAAACAATCATCGTGGGCACGGGCGAGATGTATCTCAGCGCGGCGGCGGTTTTTTTTGCCTGGCGCGGTTTGCATGGAGACGGTCGGATCTGGGCAACCTAGGGCATGCCTCTTTGTCCCCGGCGCTTCATTTCAATCCACATGCATTCCACACTCGATACCGCTTCTCAACCGGCCAGGTTTGACCGATGGCCCCGGCCGCCGGAAGCGGCATCTCAAGGCCCCACCCGGCGCGCGATTGGTGGAGCCATGGACTGGCTGGCGGAGCAGCAACAACCCGATGGTTTTTGGGTGGGCATGTTGGAGTCCAATTGCTGCATGGAGGCGCAGTGGATACTGGGCATGCACTTCCTGGGGGTTAAGAACGACCCCAAGCTGCCGGGGGTGATCCGCGCGATTTTGCGCGAGCAGCGTCCAGATGGGTCCTGGGAGGTTTATCACCAGGCCCCCATGGGCGACATTAACGCTACCGTGGAATGCTACGCCGCGCTGCGCTGCTCCGGGTTCAAGCCCGACGTCGAACCGGTGCGCCAAGCGCGCGAATGGATACTGGCGCACGGCGGGCTGAGAAAAATCCGCAATTTCACCCGGATCTGGCTGGCCCTCATTGGCGAATGGCCGTGGGACTTCACGCCGGTGGTGCCGCCGGAGATGATCCGCCTGCCCACCTGGGCTCCGTTCAACATCTACTGGTTTGCGAGTTGGGCGCGGGCCACCATCGTGCCGCTGGCCATCGTATCCGCCCGCCGCCCGGTGCGACCATTGCCGTCCGAGGCGCGCCTCGACGAGTTGTTTCCGGAAGGCCGCGACACCTTTGACTACACCATGCCTAAACGGCTGAGCGGTTTCTGGCCGGCTTATTTTCGGGCTAATGAAAAGCTGCTGCATTGGTACATGGGCAGCCCCTGGAAGCCGGGGCGGGAGGAATCCATCCGCCTCTGCGTGGAGTGGATCATCCGCCACCAGGATGCCGATGGCGCCTGGGGCGGCATTCAGCCACCCTGGATTTACAGCCTCATGGCGCTGAGCACCGAAGGCTACGCCCTGGATCATCCGGTGGTGCATAAGGGCCTGGACGCCTGGAACCATCACTGGTCCTATGAGCGGGATGGCGCGGTTTATCTCCAGGCCAGCGAGTCGCCGGTATGGGACACCCTCCTGACTTTGCAGGCGCTGTTGGACTGCGGTGCCACTCCGGAAACCTTTCCGCAAATGCTGCCGGCGCTCGACTGGGTGCTGAAAAAGCAAATCCTGGTAAAGGGTGACTGGGCGGTTACCGTCAAGGGGGTGGAGTGCGGGGGATGGGCTTTTGAACGGGCCAATAACTTTTACCCGGACTTGGATGATACGGCCGTGGCGTTGATTGTGCTGGTTCGCATTCGCCCGGCCAGCCCGGCGGCGTTTCATCCCCGTATCGACGCCGCCATCCAGCGGGCGGAAACGTGGGTGCGGGCCATGCAATCTTCGAGTGGTGGCTGGGGAGCTTTTGATAAAGACAATAACCGCTGGATCCTCACGCGCATTCCGTTTTGCGATTTTGGCGAGGTGCTGGACCCGCCCAGTGCGGATTTAACCGGCCATAAGCTCGAAGCGCTGGGCTTGATGGGGTACACCCTGCAAGATCCGGCGGTGAAACGGGCGGTGGATTATGTTTTGCGCGAACAGGAACCGGAAGGGAGCTGGTTTGGCCGCTGGGGCGTCAACCACCTGTATGGGACGGCCCTGGTGCTGCCCGGGTTGCGCGCGGTTGGGTTTGACAGGCGGGACCCACGGATTCTCAAGGCCGGCGAATGGCTGGTCTCGAAGCAAAGCTCCGATGGCGGCTGGGGAGAATCATGCGGATCCTATATGGATGATGCCCTGCGGGCTTCGGGTCCAAACACCCCGTCGCAGACCGCCTGGGCCCTGATAGGTTTGCTGGCGCTTGATAATCCGAAGTTTGACCGGGCCATTCAACGCGGTGTTGATTGGCTGCTTACCCACCAGAGAAACGGCACCTGG
>JBBQYD010000513.1:0-4138 GCA_038209025.1 Verrucomicrobiota bacterium
TCGTCGGCAGTTGCACTGCCCGCCAGTTTGGCAGAAGGAAAAACCAGAGTCCCGAACAAAGTGGAACTATCTTTCGGTGCGCTTGGACCTCTGAAATTCACGCGCTGCCACCCGCCCCCCCCGATAACGTGAGTTGCGCCCTGCGGCATTTGTTGGTCCCCACCACCTATGCCCATGAAACAGGGCGAAAGGATCCTTGACACCAGAGGCGGTCGGGCGCAGAACGGCAGGCATGCGATGCCGCCGCCCGGTTTCCCCTGCAGGAGTTGGCCCGCCGCCACTTACAAGGTCACCGAGTTGGCCACTCGGACTGAAGGCCGCATTTCCGGCAGGGAGTTGATGGACGGGAGCGTGGAGGTGCGGGTGGCCACGCGGCCTGGCTCAACCATTCTGTTCTACGAGAAGGAATGACACCCGGAGGGTCGGCCCCGTCTGGCGGGATGACGTGCAACAATAGTAACAGCCATATGGAGAACACCCTTGTCAGTCGCCCATTCCTGAAAGGGTTAAGTCGCCGTGCGCCTCCGCCCCAAGGATTCTGCCTGACATCCGGGTGCTCGTTCTGATAAGGTTTGAGGTAAGATGGGCGAGAACGAAATTGAATTCTTCCTCCCCCCGGCAGGCTCAGGCACCCGGGGGAAGGCAAAACGGATTGGAAACCTCAAGAATCTCCTGCTGATGGGGCTCTCAGCCGTGTTGCTCTTTGGAAGCGCTTGCCAGGCACCGGCGCAAGTTCAACGCCTGCTCGGCATCGACGTCTCCGCCTGGCAGGGAAGTCTTTCGCAGACGACCTGGAACAATCTGCGCACAGTTGACAACCGGCAATTTGCCATCATCCGCTCCAGCCGCGGCGGGACCTCCGGCTATTACAACCAGAATGACTCAAGCAACGCCAACGGCAAAAACACCCTGTCACAGCGCTACGACGATCCCTATTACATTCAGAACATAAATCGCGCCACGGCCGCGGGCATCTTTGCCGGTTCCTATCATTTCTCGCGGCCGGATATTATCGAAACCACCCTTAACGCTGGCGGCCTCAGAAACAACGGCGCCGACGAGGCGGATCACTTCATCCAAATGGCGGGGCCCTGGATGCGGCCCGGGTACCTGGTGCCAGTGCATGACCTGGAGGCCGGAGACGGGGTTCGGACCGATGCCGAGATGGCTCAGTTCTGCATCGATTTTTCCACGCGCATCTATGAAGCCAGGGGCATTCGCCCCGCGATCTATATCAACGGCAACTATGCCGCCAATATTCTTGGCGGCGCCTCCGCCGCCCTGCGCGATGCCCTAGCCAAGCCGGCTGCGCTCCTCCCCAGCGTGGTTTCCCCCGCGTACCCGACCTTGTGGAGCGCGCGGTGGGTCAACCAGACGAACCCCAGCTCGATCAATGTGCAAACCGGCGAGCCGCTGGATTCTTACTTACCCATTTACGGGCCCTGGGACGATTACGGCGCCACGCATCCGTGGCAGTTCTGGCAATATGCCAGCACGGCTCGTTTGCCAAGCTACAGCACCGCCAAGAACATTGATGTGGATGTCGTTCGCGGCGGGCTGGAATTCCTGAAGGACCAACTGGTGCCCGCCGTATGGATGCCCAACAACAGCGGAGACTGGAGCACGCTGACGAACTGGAACAGCGGGCAAACACCGGTTGGGCCTGCACCCGGGCCCGGCCAGGTGACGCCCGTGGCCACCACCCCCCTGCCCACACCGCGCTTGCCCGGAGCGGCGGGCACCGGCGTGAACTCCGGTCAGCATGACACCGTCATCCTGGAGCGCCCGAGTGCGAACGTCACGGTCACTATCGCCTCGGGCACGCACAACATTCGCAAGCTCTACATGCGCGAGACTTTGAACCTTACCGGCGGCTCGCTCACCATCAACCACGCTCCAGCGCCCGACTCCACGACCAATGGCGCGCAGTTCTCGGGGCCCGTCACGCTCAGCGGCAGCGGCAGCCTGCAGGTCCACACCTTGCAGGTGGACACCACCCGCGTCTTCACCCTGGCGGGCGGTTCCCTCAGGTTCGACACGATCAACCTGATGCCCCACAGCACCACGCCCGCCAAAATTCTGGTAACCGGTGATGTGAACCTTAATTCCCTCTCCAATGCCACCGCAGTTATCGCGACCGGCCTGGGCTCGGGCGGCGCCGGTTCCATTGATCTCACGGCGGGCACCCGCGTGTTGACCATCGGCAATGGCACGGCCGACATTGACCTCTCCGTAAAGGTTCCCATCGGCAATGGCGCGCTGGTAAAAGCCGGAGCCGGCACCATGCTCCTGAACGCCGCCGGCCCTTACAACCTGGCCACCACCATCTCCGCCGGGCGATTGATGGTGAACAACACCACCAATTCCGCCACCGGCACCGGCTCCGTGACGGTGAACCGCGGTGGCATCCTCGCCGGCAATGGCCGGATTGCCGGCCCGGTCACGGTAAACGGTGAAGGCACCATGGCGCCCGGCACCACCGCTTCCCTGGGGACGCTGACGCTGAACACCGAGCCCAGCTTCAGCGGGACGAATTTCCTTAGAATAAATCGGAACAGCGGGTCCCCGCTGGCTGATAAGATCGCGCTGACCAGTGGCACGCTCACCTACGGCGGCTCGCTCGTGGTCAGCAACGTGGGTGCGACGCTCACGGGCGGCGAGCAGTTTACGCTCTTTGCCGCCGGGGCATACTCCGGCGCGTTTGCGGCCACCAATCTTCCCGGGTTGAGCGGCAACCTGAACTGGCACCTCGGAAACCTGACTGCCAACGGCAGCATCAAAGTAAACCGCCAGCCGGTTGCGAACGGAATCACCCTCACGAATACGCCGGGACAGGTCCTGCAAATCCCCGTTGCCGGTCTCGTCGGTGGAACATCAGACGCCGATGGCGACGTCGTCACGCTGGCCGGATTTGACGCCACCAGCACCAACGGAATCCCGGTCTCGTCCGGCAACACCTTTCTGTATTACCACAACAACGCCAACCTCCCTGATCGTTTCAATTACACGGTGAGCGATGGCGCGGGCGGCACGGCAATCGCCGTGGCGCAGATTGTGCCGGGCTTGGTGGTGCTGCCGGACATCCTGGCCCAACCACAGTCCCAAACCAACCTCGCCGGCACCGACGCGACGTTCTCCGTCACTGCCACCGGCACCGCCCCCCTGGCCTACCAATGGCGGTTTAACGGCGCGGATATCACCACCGCCTCAGACCGCAGTTACACGCGCGCCGCCGCGCAAAACGCGGATGCGGGCGGTTACTCGGTGGTGGTCTCCAACATCGCGGGGGCGGTCACCAGTTCGACCGCCGGGCTAACGATTACGCAGCCGATTCCGGCGCGCATCGAGTCCCTCTCCGTGTTGCCGGGCGGGCGGTTCCACTTCACCGTTAGCGGCAGCCCGGGCCATTACGCAATTGATGCCACAACCAACCTCTCAACTTGGGATGAATTGACCAACTTCGTGACCACGAGCGACAGTTTCGAATTCACCGACGGAGACACAAACCTGACCCGCCGCGGCTACCGCACGCGGCTCCTGAGTAATCCCTGAGGTGTTCAGCGTGGGACCAGGGTTCCGAGGGTGGTTGGTTCGTGCCCGGCGCACGCCTCCAACCCCGGGTTCGGCGAAGGCACTGGCAACCTGGGAGGAAGGATCTCTTTAACGCCCGCTTTGACGTGTTGCTCTACGACCTGACCAGCACGTATTTCGAAAGCGACCCGCCCTTTGCAGAAGGAGACAAGCGCCGGTTTGGTTACAGTCGCGACAAACGCTTTGATTGCGTGCAGGTGGTCATCGCGCTGATCGTTACGCCGGAAGGTTTTCCACTGGGATACGAAGTGCTCGCGGGAAACATGCTGGACAAGAAGACGCTCAGTTCAGCGCTGGCCTCGATTGAAAAGCAATATGGCAAGGCACGCCCCGGCTGATGGCCGAGCTGATCTCCATCCACAGCGAACGTTCCTACCTCGACTGGATCAAGCGTACGTCGCATTTCACCACAGGCGCAGCCGGGTTGGCCGGTTAATCACAGTGCATCCATGGGTTGACGGTAAAAGTGCTGGACTACCAACCCGATTTGTGGCAAAACCTGGGGGATGGAACAAAATTTTGTTGTTCAAGGTCGCAAGCTTGGGCC
>JBBQYD010000514.1:0-4101 GCA_038209025.1 Verrucomicrobiota bacterium
TGGTGCTGTTCGGATCCACGTTGAAGGTTAAGGTGCCATTGACCGTGAGGGCTCCCGGTTGCACGAGCGGGGCCGTCGGATTGCCGTAGCTGCCCAGAACGCATTCGATGGTTGCGCCGCCGCCCCATTCACCAATGGTGAGGCTGGAAACCGACAGAGTCGTCCCTGGAGTTACCAGGACAGCCAGTGAGGCGCCTTCCTTGACGATCATCGGGCTGTTGGCGGGTGCTCCCGCGGTGCTCAGCCCAAGTGTTCCGGCGGAAATGATGGTTGAGCCCGAGTACTTGTTGGTGCCCGTCAGATACTGCACGCCGGCCCGGTTGAAAATGGATATCGCACTGCCTGCGCCTTCGTCCTCAATGCGGCCGCCATAGGTGCTAACTCCTGTGTTATCAAAGGTTACTGTAACCGCGACGTTAGTGCCGTTGGTAATCACGCCGCTCGCTCCGCCTTTCAAGCTGGTGATGACCGGGCTTATGGCGTTCAGATCGAGTTGGCCTTTATTAATGGTCACCGGCTCTCCCGCGAAGCCCAGGGCATAATCATTGGCCAACTTGATTGTTCCATCGTCGATAGTCACCGTCACCCCGGAGGCATAAACAGCTCCACCCAGAGTCCACGTGCCCGTGCCGGATTTGGCAATGCCCAAACCGTTCGCGTTCACCGTTCCCGTCAATCCACCATTGCCCACCCCTACAAGCTGAAGTTGAGGCGTGGTGCCCGCCCCGCCAGCCCCGATGTTACCGCTCAGCGTCAACGTTTTGCCTTCGACAGTGTTTTCAATGATGCCACCGCTTGCCACACCACTTGGGCTTTGAATCGTAATGGAACGATTGCACGAACCTCCGTCGGGGCCGGTAAACTGCAGTTTGCCGAAGCCAGCGAACCCGGCCTGTCCCATGGTTAACTGCCCTCCCGAACCCAGCGCGGAAGGCGAACCGGAATCAGAGATCGAGTTGGCGCTGATGGTGCCCGCCGCAACGAAGACGGTGCCGCTGATCTCATTGGTCGCGCCGAGAGTCAATGTTCCACCGTCGGTCCGCTGGAAGAGGCCGGAGCCATTGTTGATCACCCCGTTGATAATGATGTGCTGGTTGCCGCGAAAAGTGATTGTCCGGTTCGCTCCGGTGATGCCTCCGTTGAGGGTTAGCGGGCCGGTGCCGCCATGGTTTAGGATCAGATTGCCGGTCAGGTTCAGCGGACGGTCTGAACTGTTCGCCGGTCCCGTATAAACCATCGTGGTGCCCACATCGATGGTGCCGTTCTCAAGCGTCGTAGGAGCGCCGAGGGAGCTGCCGGAACCGCCGATGTTGCCAAGGCTCCTAAAATAGAGCGTGCCCGCCAGAATCGAACTTTTGCCGGTATAGGTACTCGTGTTGGTAAGAATCAGAACACCCGCGCCGCTCTTGGTAAGGGTGCTGCTCCCACCAATCGGCCCGCCAGTCAAAATGTTTGTGCCGGCTGTGCCGCTGACGGTCACGGATGATGGCTGAACGCCCGCCGCAGCGATGGTGATCGTATTGATTCCGGTTTTATCGAATGTGACCGCATCACCGTTCGCAAAAACAGTAGCATCACCGGTCCAGTTGGCCGGCGCGCCTACATCCCAGATGCCGCTGCCGACATTCCAGGAGAGATTGCCGGCGTGGAGGGTTTGGGCGGCGCAGGCCACGGCAAGAAAAGCGAGCACAGGCTTGAACCGTAAATATTGGGGGGCGCGTAGAGGGGGCATAGGGGTCATAAATCAGGGTAATTGGTGTGGTGCCGGTTGGTGATTATGGTGCTGATTTAGTTATCGTGCCAGCACTGTATCAGAAAGCCCAGACAAACACCATCCCCCAACCGGGGGGAGCCTATGGCCAGCAGCGATGGAACAGCACCGGTCCGGGAGGTGAAAAATCACCCGCCTGATCCGGGAACCCGTGCGGCCATGTAGCGGCCAACCGCCTCTGCGCGGGACCGCACATGCAGCTTCTCATAGGCATGTTTCAGATGACTGCGCACGGTTTCCACACCCAACGCCAGACGCTCGGCAATTTCTTTATTTGAATAGCCTTTGGTCAGGAGCACCAAAATCTCCTCCTCTCGCGCGCTCAGCCGGACGGCATCCTCCGGAGCGCGGGATTTCTGACGGAACGAGGCTACGACCAATCGCGCCACCTCGCTAGTCATCGGAGCTCCTCCACCCAAAACGTCGAACAGCGCCGCTCGCATCTCTTCAGGCTGGGTGCGCTTGAGCAAATACCCGTCGGCTCCGGCTTCCAACGCGAGGAACACCAGTTCGTCATCATCCGACGCGGTCAATATCACAATTAAGGATTTGGGCAGCGCTGCTTTCAGCCGGGCGGTGCACTCAATCCCGGACATGCGCGGCAGGAAAATATCCATGAGGATGATGTCCGGGCGCGAGTCGGGGACCACGCGCAGGGCTTCTTCTCCGGAACCGCAATGGCACACACAGACGAACTCCGGGAGAGAACCTATCAGGAAGGCCCAACTTTCGCGCACATCGTGCTGGTCCTCCACAATAGCTACCCGGATGGGCGTTTTCTGAGGGCCGCTTCTCCCTAAATGAGCAAGTTCTCGTTTCATCGATTCTCGATGGTTGAGCCTGCGGGCGCACCGCGACCGGACGCTTTCCCGAGGCCGGTCGTCTGCTTAATTCGCGGGCGAAACCACTTGGCAATTCCCCCGCGCGATGGCGAAAGGGGCACCCGCAAAGCAACCCGGCAACCCGCTCCCGGCCGGCTCTCCACCTGGCATTTCCCGCCAATCTCTGCCATGCGCTGTCTCAGGTTCGTGAGACCGTTCCGCTCCCCACTGACAGATTCAGGATCAAACCCTTTTCCGTCGTCTGCCACGGTCACTACTACGTCGGCGCCTCGCAAATGTATATGCAAAAAAATTTCTTTGGCTCCCGAATGCTTCGCGGCATTGTTTAAGGCCTCCTTCACGGAAAGGAACAAATTGCGCCGGGTCGGCAGGTCAAAAGGGAGTTCCGGCAGTTCCGAATCCACTTCCAATCGGCACCGTATGGGCGTGTCGGCAAAGAACGTTTGCGCGTATTTGCAGGTGTGCCGCGCGAAGTCTTTCAACGTGTCATGCCGCGAGTTCACGGTCCACACGATTTCGTCAAGCGTCTTGGAGAGCCCGCGCGCGCGGCTGCATAAGCGCTCAATGCCCGCCAACGCCTTGGGCTCGGAAGTCCCCTCCTTCCGGGTGACCTCCCCCAGCAACAGTAACTGGGTAAGTCCCGCCCCCAATTCATCGTGAATATCGCGCGCAATGCGGGCGCGCTCACGCGCCAGCAGGCGTTGAGCCTGGGAATGCATCGCCACCCGAGCCATCAGCCTGATGCAGGCCAGCAATGCGGTCACACACAGGGTCAGCAAAAACACCTGAAACCAACCGCTATGCCAAAAACGCAGTTGGATGGGAGACAGCGGTGGAACGCGTGTCACTCCAACAGGCGCGGTTCCCCAAGGTGTGCCTTTGAACTGGCCCACGACCACGGCCTTGGGCCAGTGTGGCGGCGCCTGACGCTTGTGCTCCCAACCACGCTCGTTTGGCGGTGCGACGCGCCAGGTTGCATCGCTGGGAATTTCGATGGGCCGATCTCCGGATAGCTCGACCCTGAGGCCGGCAAGCACCCCGGCTTCCTTACTGTCATTGAATGCCTCGATGGCCAGGACGTGCGCTCCCGGTCCCAACAACCATGTCAGGTCATACTCGGAAATGCTGCGCCAGTCGCTTCCCTGGCCGATCTCCCGCCCATCCAGCATCACACGAAAGCCATTATCGGCTGTGATCTCCAGGAGTGCTCGCTCGACTTTTGCTCCAGCAGGGATGACGAACGAACGCCACAAACGGCAAAACTGTTTGTCACTTGTTGCCCTCGCCCAAATCCACGCCCCTACCCCCAATTGCGGATCAAGCCTCACTTCCGAAGAGGAGTTGGAACTAAAGGTCAGCGATTCAACCGTGACGACGTGAGGCCCTATTGGCAGACCAATGGTGCGGTTCGTCCCGCCGCCGATTTCCCGTCCCTCAACCAGCACACGGAACCGATCGTCGGCGGGAATGGTCAGCCATGCCCCCATG
>JBBQYD010000515.1:0-4092 GCA_038209025.1 Verrucomicrobiota bacterium
GCTTTGCCTGCGCGTTGGGCGAAGCGGGTCTTTGGCCGTCACAAAGGTAAGTTACTTATTGAAAATGCTTTACAAAGAAGACCATTTGAAGAAACTATTTACGCCCAGGCCCGCCGGATCTCCGGGATTGCGCCAAACGCCAGCCTGATCTGGCCGAAACCGCAGTTCGCTCAACCCGAAGAATGGGCAATTCGGAACCGCCGCGGTGGTCCGGGGAGCTCAGCAGGCTGCGTGAACTGGCCAATCCGGCCCCCGAAAGCCTCCCGGGGGAGGTCAGCGTTTGCATTTTCGGCCACTGTCAAATAGGATGCGGGGCAATGTCAGCCGAGGTTTTCGATGCCGCTTCCTGTCGCTGGCTTTGCGCCGGGCACGAGATGTTTCCAGCGATGCTGGCGCAGATCGAATCCGCGCGGAGTTCGGTGCGGCTGGAGATTTACATTTTTTCTCCCGAACGGCTGGGAGTGGAATTTCGGGAAGCCCTGACGAGGGCGGCGCGCAGAGGCGTTCGGGTGCGGGTGCTGGTGGATGCTTTGGGTTCTGCCAGGCTCCCGTCAGGGTTCTGGGATCCGCTGATCGAAGCGGGTGGCGAGGCCAGGCAATTCAACCCACTGACGCTGAAACGGCTGGGCATTCGCAATCATCGCAAGCTGCTGGTCTGCGATGAGCTGGTGGCTTTTGTGGGGGGATTCAATATTGCTCCTGAATATGAAGGGGATGGCGTCGTTTCGGGTTGGTGTGATTTGGGCGTGCGATTGACGGGGATCATGGCTCCAGAGTTGGCCCGCGCCTTCGATGCCATGTACAGCCGGGCTGAGTTCAAGCATAAACGCTTTCTGCCGCTCCGCCTGGGCATGCGAAAGAAATTTCACGCCGAACGGCAGCAGCTCTTGCTCAGCGGCCCGGGGCGGGGCTGGAACCCAATCAAACGGGCGCTGGTCGTCGATCTGGCGAAGGCGCGCGACGTGCGGATCATCGCCGCCTACTTCCTGCCCACCTGGCGGTTGCGGCGCGATATTGCCAGGGTAGCGCGGCGCGGTGGAAGCGTGGAAATCATCCTGCCGGGCAAATCCGATGTGCTCATCTCACAATTGGCGGCCCAGAGCCTTTACCGGCGGTTCCTCAAGGCGGGCGTGCGCATCTATGAGTATCAACCGCAGATACTGCACGCCAAGCTGATCATCATCGATGACGTCGTTTATGTGGGGTCCGCCAACCTGGATCAGCGCAGCTTGAACATCAACTACGAGCTGATGGTTCGTTTCCAACAGGCCGATTGCGCCAGGGAAGCACGCGCGCACTTCGCCGAACGCCGGCAGCAGTCCCTGGAAATCACACGTGAAGACTGGCAAAAGTCCCGCACCCTTTGGCGGCGGCTGAAACAGCGCTGGTCGTACTTCCTTTTGGCCCGCATCGATCCCCTGATCGCCCGTTGGCAGATGCGCGCGTTGCCAGATTAGGAGCAACTCTGGCGGGAGAGCGCGACCAGGTAGCGCTGCAGCCGGGTGATTTCCTCTGGAGATTCCTGGCGGGCGTATATCTGGTGCAGGTTGCTGCATATCCGCAGCAACATGCGTCGCGGACTCACCGGCGAGAGGTAGTCGTCTCGAACGCTGAAGTTGCCTTGCAGCAGGTACTGCACACAGTCCGCTTTTGTCAGCAGCTTTCCGGCGTTGAAGGGGTCTATAAACAGTTCCTCGGAGGAAGATTGGTAACGGCAAATGAAATGTCCGGGCAGCCCCACACCGGTAATAGGCAATCGCAAACGGCGGCTCAGCAACAGATACACCAGGCAAAGGTTGATCGGATTGCCGATGCGCCGGTCCAAAACCCGGTTCAAATAACTGTTGTCGGGATCATAGTAATTTTCCGTGTTGCCGCGGAAATTCAATTCAGAGAAAAGGTATCGGTTAATTCCGCCCAATAAGTCCTCGGCTGCCGCTGCCGGATTCACCCACCCACGAAGATCGGCGGCGAAGCTGTCGAGCAAAGCCTGGTAGCCGGCGACGTTGATATCCGGGAACTGGGTGAGGGCCAGCAGCCACGCCCCTCGCTCCAGGTCGCAGTCCTCCCCCTGTTTGAGGCAAAACTCCAGAAACCGATTGTCCGCCATCTGCCTTTCAAATAAGAGGACGATTTCCCGGGCGCGGCGCCTCAAGGCTGGATCCTCGCTTAACAGGTAGGGGCGCACCCATTCGGACGCCTCCGCACCATAAGAGATGATTCGCTGGCGAACCACCTGATAAACGGCGGGATCTTCATCCGCCAGAAGTGAAATCAAAGCGCTCCTTTGACTCTCCGAGAGCTGTTCTGGAACCTCAGTTGCGCCACCAAGTCTCATTCTCCGAAACCATTAAAGCAAAAACTTGCCCGAAGTTCAACGAAGAAACGACACGAACGCAGGGCGGGGGGCGGCAGACTACGTCACCAAGCCGTTCCAGACCGCGGAGCTCCTGACTCGCGTCAAGACCCACCTGGCGCTGGGCCGGGCGAATACCTCACTTGCGGGGCAAGCGGTTACCCTCCGCCAGGCCAACGAGCAACTGCAAGCCGAAATTGGCAACCGCCAGCATGTCGAGAACGAGCTCCGCCAAAGCCTCGACCGGGCCGAGCGTTCCCGCCGGGCGCTCCTCAGCGTGGTGGAAGATCAGCAAGAAACTGAAGCGGCGCTCCGGGCCTCCGAGGAACGCTTCAGGCGTGCGGTGGTGAATTCGCCGTTCCCCATCATGTTGCACGCCGAGGGCGGAGCGATCATCCAAGCCAGCCAGTCCTGGTATGACATCACCGGCTACACGCGGGAGGAGTTGGCCACCGTGGGCGACTGGATGGCGTGCGCTTACGGTGATCGGGTGGAGGGGATGAAGGACCGGCTTGACCACCTCTACGAACTGGACCAAAAAGTTGCCGATCGGGACCGCCGGATTCGCACCAAAGGCGGCGCAACGCGCATCTGGGAGTTCAGTGCCGCGCCACTGGGCCGGCTGCCGGATGGCCGCCGGTTGATCATCAGCATGGCCATGGACGTGACAGAGCGGCGCCAGGCCGAGCAGGAAATCCGCCAGCTCAATGTTGATCTGGAACAGCGAGTGCGCCAGCGCACCGCCCAATTGGAAGTCTCGAACCAGGAGTTGGAGGCCTTTTCCTACTCGGTCTCACACGACCTGCGCGCGCCGTTGCGCGGCATTGACGGGTGGAGCCTGGCCTTGGTGGAAGATTGTGGCGGCCAACTGGATGCCACCGGACATGAGTATCTCGCCCGGGTGCGCTCCGAAGCGCAGCGGATGGGACAGTTGATTGACGACATGCTCCAACTCGCGCGCGTGACCCGGGCCGGGATACGCCCGGTGCCAGTGGATATCACCGCCCTGGCCCAAACCATCGTTGCGCGCCTCCACCGGACGTGGCAGGAGCGCCAGATCGAATTCATCATCCAGCCGGGGCTGGCCGCTTTGGGCGACCCCGCGTTGCTGGAGGTCGCGCTTACCAACCTGCTCGACAACGCCTGCAAGTTCACCAGCCGGTGCGCCCTGGCGCGCATCGAGGTTGCCTCGGTCAACGAGTTGCACTCTCCCACGATCTTCCTTGTGCGTGACAACGGCGTGGGCTTTGATATGCTTTCCACTCAGAAACTGTTCGGCGCGTTTCAACGCATGCACAAAGCCTCCGAGTTTTCCGGCAGTGGCATCGGGCTGGCGACCGTGCGACGCATCATCGCCCGCCATGGTGGCCGCATCTGGGCCGACGCCAAGGTGGGCCAGGGTGCCACTTTCTTTTTTACTTTGTGCTGCGCAGCCGAGCCCGTTGACCTGAATCCGTAATACAAGACCGTAGGATCCCTCAAACGCCGCGGCGGAACCATTCAAGCGCTTAATAAAATGAAGAATCAAGTCATCTTGCTGGTTGAAGATAACCCGAGCGATATCAACCTGACCCGGCGCGCGTTTACCAGGATCCGCATCTCGAATCAACTGGTGATTGCGGAGGATGGCCAGGAAGCGCTGGACTACCTGTTCGCTGCCGGTCCGCACGCCGCGCGAAATGTGGCTGACTTGCCCGCCCTCGTGTTGCTCGACCTCAAGCTGCCCCGGGTCGAGG
>JBBQYD010000516.1:0-4086 GCA_038209025.1 Verrucomicrobiota bacterium
CCCCCCCCCGGGAATGAGTCCTCCAGCGTCCGGGCGACGGATAGCCCTCGCCCGGCCGAACCGACCCTGAATCTGTCACCCCCTGCTGGAGCAAGCGGTCAGTGCTGCTGGGCAATTATGGTTTTTGCGGAGCGCTGGAACCACTGTCCAAACCGGTGGCGGAATTGGTGTCGGTGACCGTGCCGCCGTCAGGATACGTTTGGCTGTTGGTAGAGGCAGCGGCCTTGCCGGTCTGTAACCCGGTCGGGATATCGCTGGCGCCTTGCGAGTTTGTCAACTCCGAGGGGGTGCCCACCCCAGTCCCCCAGGTTCGGGAATTGGTGTTCGAGACGCCAGCCCCTTCCGGACTTCTATCATAGGTGTTTCGCGAGCCGGATGTGGTGTCCGAACCAGTTCCGCTTTCGCCTCCGCCGGAGCCGGTATTTTCATTGCAACCAGCCAGCAAAGCTGCCGATGCTATTAAGACAAAGAATTTCTTCATACGTGCCTTCACCTTCGGGTTAAGCCACCTTTGTCTCAACGGGGTTAGACCCTTGGTACCCGCTACGTGAACTACCCAGACGAACACACCACGGCTGGAGGTCAGGACGTGAGCGGAGGGACGAACGTTCGAAAACCAGGGAAAAGCACACTATCAGAGCCCGCCCGATGATCCGGGGCCAGTCAACGATCGCAGCTGAACCAGGCGCGATTCCTGAGCGGCCCCCAGCCAGACAAAGACCCCGATCACCACGAGGAAGGGGTTGAAGAAAAGGCCCACACCAATGAAGGCGAGCGCCAGGAATTGTCCAACCCGGGAGGCGATGCGGGTCGCTCGCAGGTAGGACAGTTTCATGGCCAAAAGCGCGCGCAGCACTCGCCCGCCATCCATGGGAAAGGCGGGTATCAAATTGAAGATGGTAAGCGCAATGTTGACCAGCATGAGATTCCATAGAAGTCCCTGGCCGGCAATATCGAGATTCAACCATTGGGAAGCCTCCCGGCTGCCGCCCGCCAGGGCGAAGAAGAACACCGCTAACGCCACGTTGACAGCGGGTCCCGCCAAAGCCACGAGCAACTCCTGGCGCGGATCTTGCGGCATACGTTCGAGTCGTGCGACGCCGCCGATGGGCAGCAGCGTTATATCGAGGGTGCCGATTCCAAAGCGCCTGGCCATCAGCGCGTGCCCAAGCTCGTGCAGAACGATGATGACGAACAACACCAGGACGAGGCCTATGCCGGCCACCGCGTCAGCCCAGTGACCCTGCACGGAATAGTTCGTGTATCCGGCCCAGATCAACAACAGGGGAAACGTGACATGCACGAAGACCCCGATCCCGGCCAGGCTCCCGAGGCGTAAAGACCATCTCATGACAGGTCTTGCGCGCCTATGGGGACAGGCGAATAGCCGCTGGCCAGGAGGGCATCGTGCAGCTCGGGAAGGTCGGTCTGCGCGCGATCAAATGTCACTGTGGCACGGGCGGCGGCGCGGTCCACTTGCACCTTCTTGACGCCCGATTTGGCGCGCAGGACTCGTTCCACCTTTCTGACACAGTGATCGCAAGTCATCCCTTGGATGCCAATATCCCGTGTCTCCAGCAGTGGCCCTGATTGCGGCATGTCCCCATTAATCATGCTCAAAACTGGCACAAGCAACCGCTAAAAGCCAATGCAACGTGCAACGGACGGGGCGAGGAAGCAGAAAAGATCAGCGGAAGGAAGTCCGTAACCCGGACAGGAACGGAGGACGACCTCGAGCCCGTTTCTGATTTCCTTGACTGCCGCCACCGGCGAACGCAGAGTCAGGAAAGAAGCAACGCTGGTGAACTATGACCGAGTATGAATTTCAAATCCCCGCACTTTAAAATCCGACTGGCTGACCCCCTCCTTCTCTCGCTCGGCATCCAACTATTCCTGGCAGCCGCATTCCTGTCCGACCTTCATGCGGCAGGTTCAAACAGCCGTCCGAACATTCTTTTCCTGTTCGCGGACGACCAGCGGGCTGACACGATAGCCGCGTGGGGCAATCCGCACATCAAAACTCCGAACCTCGACAGGCTGTCCAACGCGGGATTCAGCTTTCGGGGCAATTATATCTTTGGCGGAAACAGCGGCGCGGTTTGCATGCCCAGCCGGGCGATGCTGATGAGCGGGAGATCCTGGTTCCATGTGGACACCAAAACTCTTAAAGGGGCAAAACTGATGCCCGAACTGCTCCATGAAAACGGCTATGTGACCTTTGGCACCGGCAAATGGCACAACGGCCAGGAATCCTGGCTGCGAGCTTTCCAGCGGGGAAAGACGGTTATGTTCGGCGGCATGTCCGATCACTCCAAAGTCCCGGTCCAGGATCTCGGGCCTGACGGCAAGCTGACCGCCGAGCGCACCGGCGAAAAGTTTTCCAGCGAGTTGTTTGCCGATTCGGTGATCGAGTTCCTCACGAACCACGACGGCAAGCAGCCGTTTTTCGCGTATGTGGCGTTTACCGCGCCCCACGACCCGAGAATGCCGCCGCCCGGGCAGCTCGACTTCTATTACCGCAACAAGCCGCCGCTGCCTGCGAACTTCCTGCCGCAATTTCCATTCGATCACGGCCACCTGACCAATTGCCGGGATGAGAACCTGGCCGGCTGGCCCCGGACCGAGGCCGTGATCCGCGATCAACTGGCCGAATACTACGGAATGATCACTCACCTGGACGGCCAGATCGGGCGTATTCTCCAGGCCCTCAGGCAGACAGGCAAGGCGGACAACACGATCATAATCTATGCCGCCGACAACGGGTTGGCCCTCGGCAGCCACGGTCTCCTGGGCAAACAGAACGTGTTTGAGCACAGCATGCGCGTCCCCCTCATCTTCACCGGGCCTGGCATCCCGGCGGGCAAGTCCACACGGGCGTTCACATACCTGCTCGACGTCTTCCCCACCGTCTGTGACGTCACGGGCAGCGCCCCTCCAGCCGGGATCGAAGGCGAAAGCCTTCGCCCTTTGTGGGAAGGGAAAAAGGAGAAGCTCCGCGACTCGGTGTTTCTTCCCTATATCCAGATTCAGCGCGCGGTCAGGGACGAGCGATGGAAACTGATCGCCTACCCCCAGATCGGCCATCTCCAGTTGTTCGATCTGCAGGCTGATCCGGATGAGCAAACCAACCTGATCGACTCCCCGAAACACCAGGGCGAGACCCAGCGCCTGCTCGTGTTAATGAAACAGTGGCAGGCCCGGACGGGCGACACGCTCACGGTGCCTTCGACGAACAGGCCCTTTGAAAAAATCGACCTCACCGGCAGAAAACGCACCCCCGACCAGTGGCAGCCGGATTGGATCGTGAAGAAATATTTCTTCTGAGCCCGAGCCGGTGGCCGGGCCCTTTGGCCATCGCCGGCACCTCCGATTCCGCAACCGGAACCGGCACACATGAAAGGGGGAGAGGGACGCGAAGGAGAGGGAAACGGGATGAGCGCTGAGTCATTCCGGGCTGCCTCCTCATTGACAATCGGCGCTTCGCATTTAATTTTCAGTCAGACCAAAAAACGATTCTATGGCTGATATCGAGAGACACGCACAAGCGCATTGGACCGGCGGGCTGCGGGACGGTTCGGGCACAACTTCAACCAGCAGCGGCGTTCTAAACCAGGTTCCCTATTCGGTACCCTCGCGGTTTGAGAATGGCAAGGGCACCAATCCCGAGGAATTGCTGGCGGCGGCGCACGCGTCGTGCTTCAGCATGATGCTGGCAAAAATATTGACCGACCGGAACAAGAAGGTTAAGGACATCTCCACCAAAGCCACGATTACCATGGGGCAGCGCAACGGTGGGCCGAAGATAATCAAAATTCACCTGGACACGGAGGTTTCCGGGGAAAGTCTGGACGAAACCACCCTCAAAGAGGTGGCCGCCCAAGCTAAAGAGCAATGCCCGGTTTCCGTGCTTCTGCGTCCCGGCCTTGAGGAGATTACGTTGTCGGCACGCCTGACGTCCTGAAGCGCCGCCCAACGCCGTGACCACTGCCCTAACCAGCAACCCCTGGTTGGCGCCTTCCCGCTGGACTGGGCCTGTTTCGTGGCAGGGGCTTGCACCATGGCGGGTACGCCGCCAGGTCCATCCCC
>JBBQYD010000517.1:0-4076 GCA_038209025.1 Verrucomicrobiota bacterium
CCGGCTGCTGTCAGGACCATTCGTATCTGGCATGTGGATGACAGCCGGGAAATCCGCCAACTTCTGGCCGAAATGCTCAACAATCAGGCGGGCCTGGTTTGCGAGCGCCAGTTCGCTTCGGCGAAGGCTGCCATTCGCGCGCTGAAAACCGCCCCAGTCGCGCCGGACGTGCTGCTCCTGGATTTGAATCTGGGCCAGGAATGCGGATTGGACGCGCTCAAGCCGATGCGCGCGATCTGTCCTTCCCTGCGCATCCTGATGCTTACCACCTTCAGTGATTTGATGGCCGAACTGCATGCGCTGGAAGATGGCGCCACGGGGTTCCTCCTGAAAAGCTACACGCTCCAGGAAATCGTAGGCCTGATCAAGCTGGCAATTGATAACCCAACCGCGCCGCAACTCTTCCCTCTCGCGAGCGCCTCGACCGGGTTTCGTGCCCAAAAAGATTCCCGGAAACCCAAATCTCCGGCGCCTCGAACGCGGCGAGAGGCGGGCATGCTCGGGTTGCTTGGAAGCCTGTGGGGTTGGCGCCGCCGGACGGTCTTTGAGTGAGGCCAGGGAGCCCTTGAACCCGCGAACCAGGGAGCCGCGGCGCTCATTGCCGCGGTTCCCCCTCCCGGGATGAAAGCCGCTCGACCATGGCGGCGATGGTGGCGGGGGCGTTTCCCTCGAACCGGTTGTTCACGTATATGAAAGCCCGGGCCCCGCGGGCCAGCGCTGCTCGCGCCAGTGAGGCTCCCGCCTGGCGCCCCTCCGGATACACTTCCCTGATTTCCGCGTATGGCTGAAACAGCTTCACCGCCTGTTCATACTTCCGCCCGGGCTTGAGCAGAAAACGCCCGCCCATCAGTCCAGGATGGGTATGGCAGGAGGGCAGCGCCATCTGCTCGTGAACGGGCGGCATGCCCTGCCAACTGTTAAACACATGGCACACTCCATGCCTGGCCAGGAGCGCAAAATACTCAGGCTTCAACAAACTCCCGTTCCGGACCTCGATCCCATAAGGCCAGCCGCCGGGAAGCCGGTCCAAAAAATGATCCAGCACCTCAAGAAAATCGCGTCCGCGCGCAAAGTCAGCCGGGGAAAACCTGGAGAATTCCAGAATCAGGAGCCCAATTTGCCCCCGGAACGGGCGGCACGGCTCCAGGAAATTCCGCTCGAACGCCTCCACGTTCAGGAAATCGGGATTGGGTTGGCCGGCGCGCGATCCAAACCGCGGCAGATTGGGAAAGTGTTTGAGCGTGATCAGGTCGGTGACTTTAAACGCGAATTGAAAATCCTTTCCCACTTGCGACACCATACCCGAGAGATAACGATCATCGGGAAACTTGTAGTAAGCCGCATCGACACAGACGGTCTTGAATACCTCGGCGTATTCACTCAGGCAAAGGCGGTCGAAACGGTTTTCGGAAAAGACGCCGCGAAAGATGTAGCGGTCATCGGTATAGATTTGCCCCCGCCAACCCGGATACTTCCAGGAGGACGTGCCAAGGTAGAGGCCCTGTGAAGCGAGACGGGCCAGTGCCGGGGCCAGTTTGTCACGAGTCCAGACGTCCATTCTGTGCGAAACGATTTCCGTGCCGCACCTTCGGCCCGTTTGCGCGCCAATGCAAGCTCACGCGAACCGGCCTCGTTGCCAAAAAGAACCGCCGGCTCAATCCCGCAAGTACGCGCCGCTCGCGACCAGTTCCCGCCGAAGTCTCTGAACGTCGATGCCGGCCGGGCCGATGCCGGCGCGCACGGCCATCTTCGCCGCGCGGCCCGCGGCTTCGCCCATGGCCATGCATGTGGACATGACGCGGATGGCGCCCATGGCTTCATGCGTGGTGGAGATGCTGCGCCCGGCCACCAGCAGGTTTTCCACCCGCGTGGGCAGGAGTGAGCGATAGGGAATATCGTAGCAGTCGCCGCACCAGATCAGTGTGCAGCCATTGTCGCCGGGACGGTGGATATCTATCGGGTAACTGGCCACCGCGATGGAATCCTCGAATTTCCGGCAGCTTAAAATGTCCTCCTGGTTCAGGACATACCGCCCCACGATCCGGCGCGTCTCCCGAATGCCCAGGAACGGCGCGGTCTTGCTGAAGTGCGAACTCTCGAACCCCGGCACATAACCCTTGAGATAGGCCACGATCCCATCAATCTGACGGCGCGCCTCAACCTCTCCCATCGTCAGGCTTCGCGCATCGGTGCCGTCCACGCCTTTGACCCGCGTCATGTTGATCCACGCTTCGCCCCGGCGAAGACCCGTAATGATGATTGTGCGCTCGTTGGGAATCTCCAGGCCTTGTTCCTCGCGCGCTTGTTGCATGAGTTCCCGCAAGCCCACCACGATGAATTGATGGTTTTGCCCGAAGTATTCCGTCGGGATGAAGTCGCTCAGGTACGTGCGGGGTTGGTTGGCGATGCTGAATCGCAGTTTGTCGGTATCCACTCCCGTCAGGCAAAACATGAGCGTCGGCGGTTGCATGCCCCCCTGCTCGTTGCCCTTCTCGCAAGGCACTCCGGCGCGGCACGCCACGTCCGCATCCCCGGTGCAATCAATGACCATCGTTCCCAAAATCGCTTCACGTCCGCTCTTGCTTTCGGTGATAATGCCCCGAATCCGGGCGCCGTCCATCACCACACCGGCGCACATGGTGTATAGGAATATATCCACGCCGGCCTCGGTCAGCATCTCCAGGGCGACGGTTTTTACCGCTTCAGGCTCAACCAGCGTAATGCCCATGTGCAAGGGGCAGGGACGATGTTCGCTGGCGGCGTTCCTGGCCTTCAGCCGATCAATAAACTTCTGTGGGAGGCCTTTGATGATCTGGTTCTTTTTCTGCCCCAGGAAACCCAGGATGGGGAGCCCAATCGTCAGGTTGCCGCCGACAAAGCTGCGGCTCTCTACCACAGCCACCTTCAGCCCCTCCCCGGCGGCCGCCACCGCCGCGATAAACCCGGCCGGGCCGGCGCCCACGACTAGCACGTCATACTCCGCGCGCACCGGCACGGTTCTTTCAGGTTCCTGGATCAAATTCATGTTGTTCACGGTCATACAAACGGGTGGATGCTACAGCTTTGCGAAACTTGAATAAACTCTTTTGCGTCCGGAAAAGGGGGCGCTGGGCGTCTTGCCTGCAGTCCCAACTATGGTGCAGGGGGCCTTTCGGGAGGCCGCTCGGGCCGCACCATCGTCCACAACACCAGCGCGGCCGCGGGATGCAACATCGCCATCACCGCAAACATGGTTGAAGCACCGATCGTCCCGATGACCTGGCCCACAAAATAGTTGAACAGCATCGCCCCCGCCGCGCCGAAACCGGCGGCAATTCCCAGCACGCTCCCGGCGTTGCGCGTCGGAAATGTCTCCGCGATCACGACGCTTAGACTGAACAGCCAGCTTAAGCATACCGCGCCGACCACACTAAAAATGGCCAGCGTAATGGCGGGATGCGCCAGGTGGGGTGTGAGGACCGAGACCGGCGCGAGGACGGCCATGGTCGTCAACATAACCTTCCGCGCCCTGAGCGGTTCAATGCCCCGTTTCACCAGGCGATCCGACCACGCCGCGCTGCCTACGCCGCCGAGGTCTGCCGCCAAAAACGGGATCCAGCCGACCATCCCGATTTGGGCCAGCGTCAGGCCGGATTGCTCCTGTAGATAGCCGGGCAACCAGAACAGGCAGAAATACCAGACCGGGTCGCTGATGAAGCGGCACAGCAAGATCCCCCAGAGCGTGCGCGTGCGCCAGAGTTGCGGCCAGGTGAACGCCGCCCCCTCCTTGAGCGATGCGGACCCCGTCGTCTGTTGGGCCAGTTCGGGGGGTGGATCACGGTAGATCAGCCACCAGGCGGCCGCGACCCACAGCCCGAGCACGCTGGGAACCACAAAGGCCATGTGCCAGTTGAACGTGAGCGCCAGCCACGCGACCATGGGCGGCGCGATGATCGCCCCGATCGAACTGCCCGCCACGCACATGCTGTTCGCGGTCGCCCGCAAGGTTCCGGGAAACCAGATCGTCACCACGCGCAATTGCGCCGGAAAGGCCATCGGCTCGGCCAACCCCAGCAGGCCGCGAAAAAAGGCGAACT
>JBBQYD010000518.1:0-4058 GCA_038209025.1 Verrucomicrobiota bacterium
CTAACATTGACGAGCAGGTGTGGAGCGTCATCTGCCGCGAATTCACCCTCGCCACCCACCAGGTGGACTTTGAGGTGCCGGCTCGCTTTGGCCTGACCTACCGCGACCGTGATAATACCGAGAAAACCCCGCTGTGTATCCATCGCGCCCCCCTGGGCACTCACGAGCGGTTCATCGGCTTCCTCATCGAACATTACGCCGGCAATTTCCCGCTCTGGCTCGCGCCCGAGCAGGTCCGGGTTTTGACCATCGGCGAAGACGCCGCATTGGTGGACTATGCTTCCGCGATTGTGCGCGAACTCCGGACCAACATGGTGCGGGCCGAGGGCGATTATTCGCCCGATAAAATCAACGGCAAGGTCCAGCGGGCCGAGCAAGCCAAAGTGCATACGATGCTCGTGGTGGGTGGTCGCGACATGGAAGCCGGCAACGTTTCGCTCCGCCTGCACGGCAAAGGAAACCTCGGGGCCAAGCCCAAGGCCGAAGTCGTGGCCGATATTTTGCGGAGCATCCGCGAGCGGCACGCGTAGCGTGGCGATTTCGCGCGTTGCCTCGTCGGGTTGCTGGACAGTCTCATGCGCTTGCCTGTCCATCGTCGTTGCCATAGTTCGCCGCAGCCCCAACGCGGACGTCGCGAGAAGTTACGCCCGCCTGCCGAGACACCTTGACGTCCAGGAGTTGGGCTGGGCGTTTCAAATGCCCGGAGACTGCGATCACTCGCCGGTTATCACCGATAATTCCGCAAGCGAAGCGTATGGCTTTGCCGGGGAAAAACTGCTGAGCGCAACAAACTTCAGGAACCTGGTTTCTACCGGTTTAACCAGTTTAACGGTATGCGGGTTGTCGTTCTCTTGGAAGGTCCCTTGCACCACCGGGTCCCTCCAGTTCTGTCCGTCGGTGCTGATATACACTGCGTAATCTTTGATCCACCCATTGTGATTGTTGTCCTGGCGAGGCAGGCATGCAAGGGCGGTGATACGGGTCGGTTTGGGCAGTTCTACGACGATTTCATGCGGAAATTTCGGGGCCGGCTCCTCCCAAGGCGTGTGCCACATGGTGGCCGGATCACCGTCCATCACATTTTCAGCGGAATAGTCACCGGCTGCGCTGTCGGCGCGCAGTTTCGCGCCCAGTTCCTGCAGTTTGTTGGTAAACCGCGGCACGAACAGCTTATCCAAAAGAGCACCGCTAAGTTCCTTCTTTGGCTTGAAGGCGGCAGAACCCGCGTACGCATAGACGCTGGCGAGCAATTGGCGAGCGGCAGGGTCCTTCGGCATGCCGGCCAAATCGATTCCGCACACGAGCAACTGTCCACGTTGCGCGCGGCCCTCGAACATGACCCCCAGCCTGTGATTACGTGAAAAGTTGTCGATCACCTGCAGGATCGGCCGGTAGTCGTCCGCCGCGTCATCGAGAACGAAAAAGCGGGAACGTTGCATCAATTCGTACCACTGCCAGTCGCTGTGAGAATCCGTGGGGAATTGCGCGAACAGCGGATGCGCGGGGTCGCATAGCAGCCCCATGGTGTTGGGTTTCTGACTCGGGAACCACACCGGACTCCAGAAAACCGGTAGAAACTTCCCCCGCATCGATTCCGAAGTGCTGGCCGATAACGCGAAGAATAAGACCTTCTTGCCCTCAGCCAGGGCCGTCTTCGCTTTTTCCCATTGGTCGCACACCACAAGATCAGAAGGTGGCTTCGGGACGGTAGCGGCAGGATAAACCCAGATATCCCAATCGTTGCTGAGCGGGGTTCCCTCGAGAGCGACGGCCACGTTCAACTTGCAGGGTGCGGCGCTCTTCGCCAAAGAAGCCTGAATACTACCCAGCGGCGTTAGCGCGCCCGTCTGCGCACTGGCGGCCGGCAGTCTGCCGGAGGCAATCTCGCGGCCCTTTGTGTCCTTGATCGTCCAAACAGGCTGTATATTGGCAAGGTCAGCGGCCCCATAGTTTGCCAGGTCCACCGAAGCGTCAAACGGTTCGTCGGTCGTGAAGGTCCGCTTCCTCATGCGCAACAGGGGAACAGTAGGTCCGCAGAACCGCCGAAATTCTTTCGGGGTGATAAACCCCTTCGATTCCCAGAACGGATCCAACGGCCCGATCAGCGCCGTGCCTTGGGTCGGATAATCATGAAGATCGAGCAGCGAGAATCCCGCATAGCCCGGGGTCCGAAGCAGCACTTCGATTTCCTCCTTGTAGAGACGGATGGCAAATTGTCCCGACGCTTGCACGAACTTCGGCGCAAGGTCCAGCAGGTGCTTCTTCGCCATGTCATCACGCACCATTTCAAAATTCTTCACCCTCATCACCCCGGTGTATTTCTTGATCTCGTTGAAGTCCGGGAAGAACATCCATTGACCGATTTCATGGCCAATGATCGGACGATCATCGCTGGAGACCACGTCGCGCAAGTCCCGAACCGTGCCCGCGCCGCCGATGCCGCGTCCCGTCGCGAGTTCGGTCCACTGGCGGTTGGTCGTGGTCTGAGCGGATGAAGCTGACGAATACAGGTGGCGGGGATCACGCTCCCTCAACATGCCGACCCAACCGGTCAACAGAGAGTCTTTCCCACCGTACTCATTGCCCAACGCCATGAGGCAAAACGAAGGATGATTGCCATAGCTGTCAACGATCCGCTTGAACTCCGCCTCGATGAACGCATCGCGAGCGCCGTCCGAACCGGCTGGGACGTTGGCCTGCGGGCCCTCGACCTGGAGGATGATTCCCTCGGCATCCGCCGCCGCGAAGGCCGCCTCGGGCGGGCACCATGAATGGAACCGCATGAAATTCAAACCATAGGATTTTATGATCCGGAAAATCCGCTGCCATTCCGCAACCTTCGTCGGAGGATAGCCCGTGAGCGGGAAGACCGAGCATTCAAGGGTTCCACGCAAGTATACCGGGCGCCCATTCAACGTAAACTGCGGGCCTCGGGCTGCGAACTCCCGGAAGCCAAAGGTCGTGGATTTGCTATGCGCACCCTTATTCAAAACGGCGCGCACGACGTAGAGATGCGGTGCGAATTCGCTCCACTCATGCACAGGGCCCGCCTCTTCCATCGGCAGATTCGCTGAGAACGCTCCTCCACCCGGTTCCCAGGACGCCTGCACCTCATGGGCGGGCGCGGACCGCGAGTCACGATTCAGCCGCACGTCCAAGCTCAATACGCCCTGCCCTGCCTTGCCGGTCGCATTCCCGATTCGACCTTTTACAGTCACTGTTTTTGCGGCCAGGTTTGGATAGGCCTGGAGATCATCGATCCACACCGGTGGCGATGCCATCAATTCAATACGACCGACAATGCCGTTCATGTTGCCCCAGGTTCCCCCGAACAGCGCTGACACGAACTTGCCGAGATTAAGCTTCACGGTGTTATCCACGCAAATCGTCACGCGATGTTTTCCCGGGGTCAGGCCGGTCCCAAAATCATAAATGTGTGGTGCGATCAGGCTGTCCTGGGTGCCGATGAACTTGTCATCCAGCCACACACGCGTCACCCACCGCACGCGCTCCAGAAACAGAGTCACCCGCTGCGCCTGCCAGGAATTGGGGATATCGATCTCGCGCTGATACCACGCAGGCCCGGCATAATCGTAAAGGCGGTAAGGTCCTTCGAGAGTTGGCGGTTTGGTGTTCTTGGGACCGAGCCCTGCGTCGTCGATCGTTCCGGGCAAACGGATGCTGCCGGACAGTTCGCGGTTGAATCCTTGAGCATCCATGCCTGCGATTTCAAAACGCCATTTCCCGGCGAGAGAAACCGGCTTTCCAGAGAGCTCACCACGGCCGTCCAGCACCCCGATGATCAACAACCAGGCACAAACAAAGGACGAAATGGACGGGAAGCTTAAGGATGGTTTCATTACGAGGAGACAGCCTGCAATACAAAGCCACTCTTGGCAATCCCGGCTTCGGTCGGAACTCACTCCTCAGGATTTGCAGAACGTTCGTCTGGTGGGCCAGTCAGGAAAGAGGTCCCACACACACTCAGAACCTGTTTGGTGTCCATGCTTTAGCGTGTCGGGAGGCCTGAAGCACCCACTCCAGAAAACAATTGGTGA
>JBBQYD010000519.1:0-4058 GCA_038209025.1 Verrucomicrobiota bacterium
GCATGGATGCCGATTTTAACTCCATGAAAGTCATTACGGGCTGGGACCTGGTCGAGGAGAGCCCGGCCTTTTCCGAACCCGAGCGCCTGGAGATCACTCGCATTATCGCCGAGTATGCGTCCTATGTCGCAAACTACGGCAGCACGCGCCAGGCGATGCGGCCTGGAATTCGCCATAACCACAACACGTTCCCGAGCCTCGGAACTTTGTTTGCCGCGGAATACTTCGGCAAGTATTACCAGGCTGCCGAGGCCGGAGCCTGGCTGGAAAATGCGGATGCCTGTTTTCAGGAGCAGTCCCTTAGCTTCAAACCCCAGGAGGACGCCAACGGTTACCAGTGGCTTACCACGCAGCACATGCTGCGCTACGCCCTCGCCCGTCCCGACCACAAGGTCTTCACGAATGGCAACGCGCGAGCCATCCTGGACCTCGCCATTGGAACCATGGACAACCTCGGGTGGCAGTCTCCGTTTGGGGATTACGGTGGACTCCGCGGCACGGACGCCGACATGCCCCTGCTCGCCATGGGTGCCTGGTTTTTTCGGGATGGGAGCTATGCGTGGGCGCTCCAGAAAGGTCTGGAGGAATCGAGGAAATCCCCGGCGAGGCTGGAATACGCCCTGGATTCGCTTCCCCTTGCGGAGCCTGCCGGGTTCACCGGGACGAGACTCTTTCCAATGTCACCACAGTTTTATGATCATTGGGCCACCCGGTCCGCCACGGGAGGCCGGAAGCCCTGGGTGGCGCCGCTCAATGAGGCTTATGAAAAAGTTACGTTCCGCGAAACCTTCGATCCGGACGCGCCCTATCTGTTGCTGGACGGCATCGCCACTGGTGGCCACGGCCACTATGATGGCAACGCCATTATTCGCTACTCCGAGCACGCCCGCCAGTGGTTTGCGGATGGCGACTACATTGAGGCGCTGCCGAAATTTCACACCTCCGTCCTCGTTTTCCGGGACGGACAATCCGCCGGCATGCCGCCCTTTTGCGCCCTCGAAGCGCACGCTGATTTCCAGGCGGCAGGCATGGTCCGCAGCACGCTTCGCGAATACGGCGGGGTTGATTGGTCGCGGAGCCTCGTATGGCTCAAGGGAGCAGGCTTTGTCGCCATCGATTCGCTCAAAGCCGGGGCCGCGGGTGATTATTCCTTCAGGGCCGTCTGGCAGACCATCGGGCAGCCAGGCATTGAGGGCCAACGTTACACGGTCCAGCAACAGGATAAACGCATGGTCCTGGACAACCTGGATGGGTCCCGGCTCAAGCTCGCGGCTTCGGAACACCTGGGAAAGAACTTGCGCGACTACACGAATGCCGCGCCCGTGGTGCAAATCCTGCAACAGATCGCGTCACGTTCCATGGCGCAGGGTCAAAGCTTCCACTTTCTCAATGTGTTTGCCACATCCGCCGCCGCAGGCGAGCATCCGGTGAGGTCCTCACGCGCGTCCGAGTCTTCCATTCTGGTCAGCAAGGGCGCCGACACCTGGCTGGTAGGGGTCACCGATTCCAAACGATCGCTCGTGTCGGATGGGATTGTCACAGACGCTTCGATTTACGCGCTGCGCCGGGGAGAGTTCTTGCTGGCGAGTGCGCGTTTTCTGTCAGCCGGTGGAACATCCCTGTTGAGTTCAGACATGCCGGTGAATGCGGAGTTGAACTGGAGCACACGCCAGGCCGTGGTGCGTTGCGCCGCCGCCTCCAAGGTCACCTTGTGCGGCGAGGACCATGCCTTGGCGAAAGGCCGTCACGAACTCGCGTTGCGAATAGTAGGATCCCAACCGGAATTCACCTCGCCCCAGGCCAGTCCCGCGCCCGCCACGCGACTGGAGGCGGAAGCCCCGGTGCCCGCTTTGGTTTCAAAATGGAAGTTCCCCGGAAAATTCAATCATCTGAACACCGCGGATGTGGACCACGACAACCGGACCGAAATCATCGCTGCAAGCGGGAATCAGGAGGTCCTCTGTCTCACGGCGGACGGCAAAGAACGCTGGCGCTTCACCACCGGGTCGAAGATCAGCGCGGTGTGGGCCGGTGAACTGGGCATCGCCGCGGGCTGTGCGGACGGAACCATCCACATGCGGAATAGCGACGGACAGCCGCTCTGGTCTCACCGTTTTCCGTATTACAAACGGGACCCGGTGATTACCGTTATCTTCACCGCGGACCTCAACGGTGACGGCCAGCAGGAGTTGATCTGCGGCACTGAATCCTGGCATTTCTACGCTTTGGACCAAACCGGAAAGCAACTTTGGCAATTCGAGTGCGTGCATGACGCGACCTGCGGAATGGCGGCGGACCTGGACGGCGACGGGAAGCAGGAAGTGCTGGCGGGGACACGTTACTATCACTGGCATGCCGTGACCCCGTCCGGCAAAACCGCGTGGTCCTACCGAACCTTAACCGGGCCTCATGCCACGTGCGTTGCCGCAGGGGATCTGGATGGCGCCACGGGACCGGAAGTGGTGTTTGGCGGCGCGGATGGCAACCTCCACGTGCTGAATGCCAAGGGAGTTTCCCTGCGGAACCTCAATACGGGCGACGAAGTAACCGACGTCGCCATTGCCGGCCAGCAGGTTTACGCCACATCCATGAGCTTCAACCTCTTCGCCTTCGATGGCAAAGGAACGAAACTCTGGCGCCGGGAACACACCGATGTGCCCAACACCTTGTTGGTGCTGGGTGGCGACCTCAACCCGCGAATTGCCGTCGGATGCGAAGATGGATCGATGGCAGTCTATAGCAGCGACGGTGTGCTGCATGCACGCGCACGGCTGAACGGGCCGGTGGCAAAGCTGAAGCAGCTCCACCTGGGCGGCGCCGAACCGGGAATCGCGGCCCTGGTCCATGATGAGGGCATACAGGCCTTCTCACTCCCTTGATCAAGACCTGAGTCCCCGCCAGATTCGCCAAGGCCCGCCCGAATAATCGGGCGGGGGCCGTGATCCGAAACCCGCGTCGCAAGGGTGGCCGCAGATGCCATCCCAGCACCTCAGCGCTCTTGTTGAGCCACGTGTTGCAGGATGGCCTCACGCATAAACCGCAGCGCCTGGGGGGTGTTTGCGTGGCCGGTGGGGATATCGTTGAAAATCTTTTTCGAGGTGGAAATGGCGTTGTAAGCGGCATACACACTCGTGGGCGGACAGGTCGTATCAATGAAGCCAACCGTGACAACTCCCGCTGCTTTGATCCGGGAGGCGAAGTTCACCATGTCGTAATAGCGCGCCACCTGGAGCACCTTGGGATCGGGCTTGCCATCGGCGCCGACGGGAACCAGCTTGGGCCACCCACTGATGCGATTGGCCGCTGTGCCGGTGTGGTCGCACATCGCGGGAACGCCCGCCGCAAAAAAAGTCACGCGCGGCTCCAGCCCGGCCGCCAGCAGGGATTGCGCCCCGCCCTGACTGGTTCCATAAACAATCAGGGTGCGTCCATCCCATTCTGGCTGCGCTGTCAGAACCTCCAGCGCCCGCTGAACGCGCAGAAACATGCCGTGAAAATAAAGCGTCTCGCGTTCCTCCCTGCCTCGCACCGTATAACCTTTGAGCGTGCCATTAGCCAGCTCGTTGTAAAAGGATTCCGGCTTTCCGTTGGGAAGTCCGTGAGCGTTGATGTCCAGGGCCAGAAAACCGTCTTGAGCCCAGCCCACCGGGCCCGCGAGGCTGGCGCTGCGCACCCCCGCGCCGTGCAGCGTGAGCATGATCGGCAGGCTCCGGGCCCTCGCCCCCTTCGGCTTCGCCAGATACCCGGACACCGGAGCTCCCACGCAATCCGCCTGCAAATCATAAGCCTCAATCTGGGGCTTTCCAGACGGCGTCTCAGTCAACCGGACATTGGCGGGAACCGCGGCCAGCTTCTGTTTCTGAGCTGCCCAGAAGGAGTCGAAATCGTCCGGCACGCCCATACTCGGCTTGATTTCCAAAGGGTCTATGCCGGCCCCGGCCGCCGCGGTCAGGTTCTTCTTGTCCGGCCGTTCGAAGGCGGCCCGGCATTGCATGAAGCCCGGCTCCGCCAAGCTGCCTTTCACGGTGGCGGAGCCGCCCTTCAGCACCACTCTGCCG
>JBBQYD010000520.1:0-4052 GCA_038209025.1 Verrucomicrobiota bacterium
CGGCTGGTCCGGGAGGGGGCGTTATGCCAGGATTCGGCTCCCCGTTTTTACCTCTATCGGCAGGTGATGGGCACCCACTCACAGACCGGTCTGGTGGCGGTGGCGAGTTGCGAGGATTACCAGGCGGGCGTCATCAAAAAACACGAATTGACCCGCCCCGATAAAGAAGATGACCGGGTGCGCCACATTGAGACGTTGAATGCGCAAACCGGCCCCGCGTTCCTGGTTTACCAGGCGCACCCGGCCCTCGACGCAATTGTGGCGGAGCACACGGCCCGCCGGCCGGAAACCGATTTCACGGCGCGCGACGGGGTGCGTCACAGCGCATGGAGCATCACGGACGCAGGCGTGCAGCAGTCGATTCGGGAGGCCTTCGAAAGGCTGCCGGCCGCCTATATCGCCGATGGCCATCATCGTAGCGCCGCCGCTGCCCGGGTGTTCCAGGCACGGGGCGGGCGCGGGGACAGCGGGTGGTTCCTGAGCGTGATCTTTCCCCACAACCAGGTCAAGATTCTGCCCTACAACCGCGTCTTGAAGGATCTTCACGGACGAACCGCCGCCCAATTGCGGGAGTCGCTGGCGCGAGTCTTTGAGTTGGTCCCTGGCGGGGACGCCTCTCCCCGGGAGAAGCACGAGCTTGGGTTTTACCTTGAAGGCAAATGGCAGCCATTGCGGTTTCGTCCCGAACTGCTGAGCGCGCCGCGGGCAGCCGATCGGCTGGATGCCACCCTCCTGCAAAAGCATGTGCTGGAACCCCTCTTCGGCATTGATGATCCGCGCACCAGCAAACGGATCAGTTTCGTGGGCGGAATTCGCGGTTTGGGCGAGTTGGAAAACCTCGTTACGAGCGGGGAATATGCCTGCGCGTTTGCCCTCTTCCCGACCGGGATTGAGGATTTGATGTCCATCGCCGAGGCTGGGGACATCATGCCCCCCAAGAGCACCTGGTTCGAGCCCAAGCTGCGGGATGCCATGTTTTCCCACCGGCTGTGAGGCGCGGGCGCGCAAAACCGGGCTGCCGCTGGGTCGGCCGTGTGTCACCAGCGTGTCCCCATTCATGTAACCAGTAATGGTGACATGCCAAATTCCAAAGATCAGCTAAGCTGTGTTTGTGGTTGATGCCAAAATGCAGTAGTCAGACCGTGTGTGGCTGATAGCGTGTGTCTGCGGCGCGGCATCTCGGATTTAAAATGTTTTTGTAGTGTGTTCGAAGGCCGGGGTTAAACCCGGCCTTCGTTGTTTTTAGACCAGGCATGGGGTTTTTTCTCCGCCCTGGCATGTCCGTGCTTCAAATTCCCCGCCCGCCCGCATACACTGCCCCGGTGCTGAAAACACGGCTTGAGCGCAGCCTGCGAGCGACATGGCTTGGACTGGTGGTTAACATGGTGTTCTCCGCCGTCAAGCTCGTTGCCGGCATCGCCGGCCACTCCCACGCCCTGGTGGCGGACGCGGTGGAATCCATGGCCGATGTTTTTAGTTCCGTCATCGTCTGGCGCGGGTTGGTGGTCGCCTCGGAACCGGAGGATGAAGACCATCCTTACGGCCATGGAAAGGCCGAACCGCTCTCGGCTGCGATCGTCTCAGCCATGTTGCTGGGAGCTGCCGTATGGATCATGGCCACCGCCGTGCGGGAAATCCGCCATCCTCACCAGGGGCCCGCGGCTTTCACCCTGCTGGTTCTGGTCCTGGTGGTGCTGATCAAGGAAGCCTTGTTTCGGCATGTGCTGCGGGAATCAGCCGCCGTGGAGAGCACTGCCGTGCAAACCGACGCTTGGCATCACCGGAGCGATGCGATTACCTCGTTCGCTGCGGCCCTCGGCATTGGGGTGGCCCTGATTGGCGGCAGAGGCTACGAAGCGGCTGACGATTACGCCGCGGGAGCGGCAGCCCTGGTGATTGCCTGGAACGGCTACCGGCTTTTGCGCAACGCGATCCGTGAATTGATGGATACGAGCCCCAAAAAGGAGGTTGTGGACCGCATCCGGGAAGCCGCCCGCGGCATTCGGGGAGTCGATTTCGTCGAAAAATGTTTCGCCCGCAAAATGGGTTATTCCTTTTATGTGGACATGCACGTGCAGGTGGACCCCAAAATGACGGTGGAACGTTCCCACGAAATCGCCCACCAGGTGAAAGATACGATCCGCCGCGAATTCCCCCGGGTCCGCGACGTGCTGGTGCATATTGAACCGACCGGCCACACTGCCCATCCCTCCTCCTCCTCCTCCTGACCCTCTGCCCACGTTGCACCTGACCTTCATCCCGCGCTCCCTTTCCTTCCCGCAGCGCCAAAACCACCCGGCCGCCAATGCTCTGGACACTTGATCAGGCGCGATTTGACCTCAGTTTAAGCTTTCCAAGACCGCCCCGTTGCCGTTTTAATCGCGGACGGAAACGAACGTTATGAAAATTGTTTTGGCATACTCAGGCGGATTGGACACGTCAGTTCTGCTGTCCTGGATCAAGGAACACTACGATGCGGAGATGATCGCGTTCTGCGCGAACATCGGCCAGGAAGAGGAATTGAAAGGTCTGGAAGCGAAGGCCCGCAAAACGGGCGCTTCCAAAATCTACATTGCGGACCTCCAGGAGGAATTCGCCCGCGACTTCATCTTCCCGATGATTCAGGCAAGCGCGGTTTACGAAAGCCAATACTTCCTGGGCACCAGCATCGCGCGTCCGCTGATCGCCAAAGGCATGATCGACGTGGCACGGAAAGAAAAAGCCGAGGCCCTCGCGCACGGTGCCACCGGCAAGGGCAACGACCAGGTGCGTTTCGAGTTGACCGCCGCCGCCCTCTCCCCCGACCTGCAGATCATCGCCCCGTGGCGCGATGCCCGTTTCCGGGATCAATTCCCCGGGCGCGCCGAGATGATCAAATACTGCGCGGACAAGAAGATTCCCGTGCAGGCCTCCGCCAAGAAACCCTTCTCGATGGACCGCAACCTCCTGCACATCTCCTATGAGGCGGGCATCCTGGAAGACCCCTGGTTCGACGCCAGCGCACTCAAGCATCGCGGCTCCTTCAATACCCTGTCCGTCTTCCCGGAGGACGCGCCGAACAAGCCCGAGTTCGTCACTCTCGATTTCAAGCAAGGCAACTGCGTGGCCGTGAACGGCAAGGCCCTGAACCCGCTGCAGGTGATGAAAACCCTGAATCGACTCGGGGGCAAACACGGCGTGGGACGCGTGGACATGGTCGAGAACCGCTATGTGGGCATGAAGTCCCGCGGTGTTTATGAAACGCCCGGCGGGGCCATTCTGCATTTCGCGCACCGCCAGATGGAAACCCTGACCATGGACCGGGAGGTCATGCACTTGCGGGATTCGTTGATTCCGCGCTATGCGGAACTGGTGTATTACGGCTACTGGTTCGCGCCCGAGCGTCTCGCCCTCCAGGCCCTGGTTACGGAAAGCCAGAAGAACATCTCCGGCACCGTGCGCGTGAAACTCTACAAGGGCAACATCATGGTGGTGGGCCGCAAATCGCCACTCAGTTTGTACAATCCCGCCATCGCCACCATGGAAGCCGACCCCACCAAGGCCTACAACCAGGACGACGCCACCGGCTTCATCCGGTTGAACGCCCTGCGTCTCAAAGTGGCGGCGGGAGTGCGCAAGCGGAAAAAGTAATTCCAAACGATTCTTGGTTTAGACACGACCCGGCCAGCCGCATCCACCCGGCTGGCCGGCTCATTTATGGGCCTCTGGTTCGGCTGCCGCGCTTCCGAAAAATAATCGCCGGTGGTTTGTAATTGCGGTTTCTCACTTTACTTCACGGCCAACCGGGCCGATCTTATTCACCGCAATCGTCCGATTGGCTTCCAAGGTGGCTTTCGGTCAACTTCACCTTGCCCGCTTTTGTTGACGATCATTTTCATGAGCAAAAAAGTACTGTTAACCAGCGTCTGCCGCCCCTTTGGGGCCGGTGCCGGCGACGCGCCATCGGTCGGTTATGAACTGCTGCACTGCCAGGTTACCCGCGCCCAGGGGATTTTCAGTCCGCGCACGGTCAATGTGCATTTCGCGCTGGATTATATCGCCGCGAACCTGGA
>JBBQYD010000521.1:0-4046 GCA_038209025.1 Verrucomicrobiota bacterium
ACGTGAGCCCATCATCACCTCGGCCACTTACTGGCGCGAAAACGCCGTGCCGGGTGCGAAAACAAAGACAACACTCGGCTGGCCCGCGCGGTGATGTTGTCCTATCCTGTACAACTGGATTACTCCCGGCTCGCGCTCCAACTCACGGCCGATGGCCAAATCCTCGGCTGGGATTGGGGCGTCATCTCCACGAACACCGCCACGAACAGCATCGTGGTTGACAATACGGACCCGGGTGTGGTCCGCGTGGGGACCTGGTCCACCAGTTCGGAATCGCCGAACCCCTGGGGCGCTAACTATACCCTCGGTAGCTTCCAGGGCGGAACCGTCACCATTCGCGATACGACACCGCTCACACGGCCCGTGATCGTTTGCTTTGAGCGCTTCTCAAACCAATGGTGTCTGGCATTCTCGGGGAAGCCTTCCACCAGCTATCGGAGTTGACGGTTCCCCGGGCCCTCCAGATGTTCCCGCCGAGCATCGGGCAAGACTTTAATCCGGACGGCCCCCTTCGAAGAGTTTCCAGCGGCCTTTGTTAAAGTAATAGACTGCCGCTTCGGGTTTGGGTGTGCTGCCGAAGGAACTGTCCTGCCATTGGATCAACGCTTCGCGTGCGGGGTTGATGTGCTCGAACTGGGAAATGATGCCGAGCACGGGGGAATACACGAGGAAATGCTTAAGTTTCGGCGGCCGGTTGATGGGAAAATCAATCTGCTCCACAAAGACCAACTGGTGATCGTCATTGCATTGCTCCAAGACGGTGTCGAACACCTCCGGTTCGATGAATTGGGTCAGGAGGAAGAAATCGGATTGCCGCAAGGTGGTTGGGTGGCAGTCATCCGACAAACCGAAACAGTTGCAGAAACGTTTGACCTCCTCCCTGTCTTTGGGCAGGAGCAACAGGAAATTTGTCCCGTTTTCAATATGCTCGTGGACATGATCGAGCCATCCCTCTTTCAAGGCATTGACCAATCCCAGCTTCTTCGGGGCCTGAATTAACATAGAAGAAAGTACTTACTGCCATATTAGCCCGATATGAGGTAATCAACCCACTACCACTCCCCCAGGAACGTCTCTGCAAATTAGCTGGTCAATCCCCTCCGATTTTGAGAAAAGGAGGTCAAGTAACAGATATGCGCGCTCCCTTAAAAATCGTCCTTTTATTCCTCGCGGCGTTAACCATTCTAAACCCCGGCCCCGCTCGTGCGGCCTGGAGCGTTGCCCAGTTACGGTGTGAATCTAGCGTAAACCCGCTGGGCATTGACACCGCGTCGCCGCGGTTAAGCTGGGTGCTCCGCTCCGGTGATCGCGGCCAGGAACAGACCGCCTACCAGGTCCAGGCGGCAAGCACGGTCGAAAAACTGCGCGCGGGCCACCCGGATTTGTGGGACAGCGGCAAGGCCCCCGGGAAGCAGACCCTGAACGTGATTTACGGCGGCAGTCCGCTGGGTTCCGGCGCACGCGCTTATTGGCGGGTGCGGGCCTGGGACCGAACCGGCCGGGTATCGGGCTACAGCGACCCGGCGATGTTTGAAACCGGGCTGCTCCGCTACGACGATTGGAGCGCATCCTGGATCACTCGCCAGGCCGCCAGGATTCAAAATGAAGCCGAGCTTTTCGACGATCACCCGGCGCCTTTGTTCAGGAAGGAATTTGTGCTCGAGAAAAAGGTGCGCCGCGCACGCCTATACGTCAGCGGGCTCGGGTATTACGAGGCGCGCCTGAACGCCGAACGGGTGGGCGATCACATGCTGGACCCCGGCTGGACGTCCTACGGCAAACGGGTGCTATACTCCACTTACGACATCACGGATCAACTCCGTCCCGGGCGCAATGCGCTGGGGCTGATGCTCGGAAACGGCTGGTTCAATCCCCTGCCCCTTCGGTTTTGGGGAAAAATTAACCTGCGGGAGCACCTTGCGGTTGGTGAACCCAGAGCGATTCTCCAGCTCCACATAGAGTTTCAGGATGGTTCCCAAACGGTCATCGGCACGGGTGAAACGTGGCGGGCCAGCGAGGGCCCCATTCTGCGCAACAATTTGTATCTGGGCGAGGTCTATGATGCCCGCAAGGAACAAACTGGCTGGGACTCGCCACAGTTTGACGATTCGAAATGGGCATCGGCCAGGCTGGCCGAACCGTCCCTTGGCCCCCTGCACGCCCAGGAATCTCCCCCCATCCGCATCACCCGGGCCTTGAAGCCCATCCGGATCACCGAGCCTCAACCTGGCGTCTTCATTTTCGACTTGGGCCAGAACTTTGCCGGCTGGGCTCGCCTCCGCGTAAATGGCCCGGCGGGGACGCGCGTGCGACTGCGCTACGGAGAACTGCTTAATACCGACGGCTCCCTCAACGGCCTGACGGCGGTGTGCGGGCAAATCAAACAGGGCGGACCGAAATATTCATACCCGGGGAAGGGCGCGCCAAAGACCGCCTGGCAGCAGGATGAGTATTGTTTGAAAGGTGGTGGACCTGAAACATACACTCCGCGTTTCACCTTTCACGGCTTCCGTTACGTTGAAGTCACCGGTTTCCCCGGCCAACCGGGGCGCGAAGCCATCACCGGATTACGCCTCAATTCGGATGTTGAGCCGGCCGGATCCTTCACCTGCTCGGAACCCCTGCTCAACCGGATTCAGGAAATGGTGCTCTGGACGGAGTTGAGCAACCTTTTCAGCGTGCAATCGGATTGTCCGCACCGGGAAAAATTTGGATATGGCGGGGATATCGTTGCGGCCAGCGAAATGGGCATTTTGAATTTCGACATGTCGCGTTTCTATGCCAAGGCCGTGCGGGATTTGGCGGATGATGTTCGACCTAACGGCGGTTTTACTGAAACCGCACCTTTCGTGGGGATCAGCGACGAGGGCTTGGGCGAACGCTCGGGGCCGATCGGCTGGGGCACCGCACATCCCCTGCTCCAATGGCAGCTCTACCAGTATTATGGTGACCGCCGGACCCTGGAGGATAACTACGACGCCACCGCGCGGTGGGTCGCCTTGCTCCGCTCCACCGCCACGAACGGGATCCTGGATAATGGCATCAGCGATCACGAAAGCCTCGTCCCCAAACCTCGCGCGCTTACCGGCACTGCGTTCTACTATTACAATCTAAAGCTCCACGCCCGCCTGTCCAGAATCCTGGGCAAGGAAACCGCGGCAGCCGAAACGGAGGCCCTCGCCGAGACTGTCAAAGCGGCCTTCAACCGCGAGTTTCTGCAGCCGGGCACGGGTCGCTACGGCACCGGCACGCAGGCCAGCCAGGCCTTCGCCCTGTTCATGGGCCTGACACCCCCCGGTGAAACGGAACCCGCTCTGGACGTTCTGGTAAAGGATATCCAGAACCGGCAGGGGCACCTCAGCACCGGCATCTTTGGCACCAAATACATGCTCAATGCCTTGACCGATCTTGGACGAACGGAGGCAGCCTGGCAAATCGCCACCCAGCGTGACTTCCCCGGTTGGGGCCACATGCTGGAGCGCGGTGCAACCACCCTCTGGGAGCATTGGGAGTTTAGCGACAACACTTACTCCCATAATCATCCCATGTTCGGCTCTGTCAGCGAGTGGTTCTACAAGGCCCTCGCCGGCATCAACCCAGCGGTGGATGCCGAGGGGTTTGATCGGATTATTCTCCGGCCTCACCCGGTGGGAGATCTGAAATGGGTTAAGGCCAGCCACAACTCTGTGCGAGGCCGAATCGTGAGCGAGTGGGAAAGGCGGGCAGACCGGTTTGTCTGGCATATCGAGGTGCCGGTTGGATCAATCGCCACAGTCTTTGTGCCGACCGGCGGAATGTCCGAAGTCGAAGAAAGCGGACGCCCATTGGCAAAGGCCAAAGGGGTAAAGCACTTGCACACCGAGGCGGGATGGGTGGTGCTCACCGTTCCCTCCGGCAAATACAATTTCAGCTCCACCCTGAACTGAGAAACGGACGCGCGAACCCGGAGACGCGCCGATCATTCAGAAGCCCCCAAGCTGAGCGCGCTTTATCGCGTGAGAGAACGTGGCACGTCGAAATCACAACTGCACGACCTGCCCCCCCCC
>JBBQYD010000522.1:0-4043 GCA_038209025.1 Verrucomicrobiota bacterium
CTCATCGGCAAGGAGCGCACCGATATTGGCCGGCCTCACGATTGGGGCTATCCGACCCGCGGCATCATCAGGAACGGCTGGCTGTACCTGCGCAACTTCGAGCCGGAACGCTGGCCGGCAGGCAACCCGGAAACCGGCTACCTCGATTGCGACGGCGGCGCCACGAAGACGATCATCCTCGACGCGCACCGAAAGGATCCCGCCGATCCGGACTGGACGCTCTGCTTCGGCCGGCGGCCGGCGGAGGAACTTTATGATCTGCGCGCCGATCCCGACTGCCTGCGGAACCTCGCGCAAACCGCGAACGCCAACAGCATTTGCGCGGCTCTGACCAATGCGATGTTCGCCGAGCTTAAGCGGCAGGGGGATCCACGGACGCTCGGCCAGGGCGACATCTTTGACCGATATCCCCACGCCAACCATGGCCACGTGGGATTCTACGAACGCTTCATGCGCGGCGAACAGCTGAAGGCTGGCTGGGTGAATCAAACGGATTTCGAAAAGTTCCCGGCGGCCCAAAACCAACCTCGTTAACACCATTCAGAATTTGTTTTTGACCGCTCTCGTTCTCGGCGGCACGGGCTGGGCTGCGATCACCCGTGCTGCGCGGCCTCCCAACCTCGTCATCATCCTCGCCGATGACCTCGGCTACGGCGACCTTGCCTGCTACGGCCAGCCAAGCATCCGCACGCCGAGCCTCAACCGCATGGCCGCCGAACGCATGCGCTTCACCGACTTTTATTCTGCGGCCAAACTCGTGCCCGCAACGTCGCAATTGGCGGACGTCGTCCAAGAACCAATAGCCCAATAATCTGTGCTTTCAGCGCGGTTTCACCAAACCGGTGCGTGCGCCAGTGAATTATTCCTGAAACCCGCGCAGAAGGCCAACCGTCCTACTCTCTGAAATGAACATCACCAAGCTCCCGATCGGTCTGGCAATTCTCCTGGCCGCAACCAGCGTGCGGCTGCCTGCTGCGGACCAGAATCAACCGGATGTTCCGCCGACAGGCAAGATCCTGTCCACCTTGCGTCCTGACCACCCGCGGGTAATGGCGCGGCCCGAGACATTTGCCCAAATACAGTCGCTGGTGGCCAAGGGAGGTTTGCCGGCGAAACTCTACGCGGATGTCAAGCGGTCCGCCGACAGAATCCTGGAAGAGCCCGTCTCCAAGTACGAGAAGCCCGACGGCCGGCGGCTGTTGAGCGTGAGCCGGCGAGTGGTGGAGCGCGTTCGCACGCTGGCTTTTGTCAGCCGCCTTGAGAATCATCCGCGTTACGCGGAGCGCGCCTGGAAGGAGCTCGAGGCCGCCTCCCGGTTCCCCGACTGGAATCCGTCGCACTTCCTGGACACCGCCGAGATGACCCACGCGTTCGCGCTGGGATACGATTGGCTCTACGACCACTGGACGGAGCCGCAACGACGCGCGCTGCGCGATGCGATTGTCACCAAAGGCTTGAGTGAAGGGCTCAAAGTCTATGAGAGCAAGAAGGGCTGGGCGCGCAACGAGAATAATTGGAACCAGGTCTGCAACGGCGGACTCATCAGCGGCGCCCTGGCCATCGCCGACGCGGAGCCGGAAATCGCGGCGCGCATCGTTTCCGAGGCCGTGCAAAGCGTGCCGTTAGCGATGGGACACTACGCGCCAGACGGCGGCGGCACAGAGGGAGTCACCTATTGGGGCTACGGGTCGCGCTACAATATCGTTCTGCTCTCCTCGCTCCAAACCGCGCTGGGCACCGACTTCGGTCTCGCGCAGGTTGGCGCGTTCGAACAAAGCGGCTATTACCAGATGTACCTCTGCGGCGCGAACCGCATGGCCTTTGATTTCGCCGACTGCGGACGGGCGCGGGTTTCCGAAGCACAGCATTTCTGGCTGGCGCACCAGTACGGCGTGCCCGCCTACAGTTGGTTTCGGCTTAACGCGCTGGAAGGCGGCCAGGAGCGGGGCGGCTTATTGGACATTTTGTGGTTTGACGATCGCGGCCGCGGGTTTGATCCCAGGACGCTGCCCCTGGACAGGCGTTTCCGCGGCGCCGAATGCGCGTCCTTGCGCGCTTCGTGGGAGCCGGACGCGATGATCGTCGGCATCCAGGCAGGCGACACGATGAACCTTGGCGGGCACCGCCACCTCGATTTGGGCAGTTTCATCGTGGATGCCCAGGGCGAGCGCTGGATCATGGATTCCGGCGTCGAGCACGAAACCTACATGACGCACCGGAACCATAACCCGCGCAACTCGTACTATCGCGTCCGAGCCGAGGGCCACAACGTGCCGGTGTTCAACCCAGGCAAAGGCCCGGACCAGAACCCCAAGGCGGTGGCCAACATCGTGACGTTCGAGTCCACCCCGCGGCAGGCCGTGGCGGTTGTGGATCTCAGCCAGGCGTATCAGCCTGCCGCGAATCGCGTTGTCCGCACGTTCTCGATGCCGGACCGGAAACGCCTCGTCGTCATGGATGAGCTGAGCGCCCGGGAACCCGTGGAACTGTGGTGGTTTCTGCACACCGAGGCCCGGGTGGTTCTGAGCAATCAAGGCCGGACCGCCACGTTGAGCCGAGATGGCAAGAGCTTCACCATCCAATTGCAGCAGCCCGCCGGGGCGGCGTTCGAGGTGATGGACTGCAAACCGTTGCCATCGTCTCCCAACCCGCAGCCGCAAGCGGACAATAGCGGCCGCCGCAAGCTGGCGGTCCATTTGAAAAACATCCAAACCACGCGCATCCAGGTGTCGATGGCACCGTGAAAGAAGCCCGGAGCCTCGGGATCAGCTCTGCAACATCAATCCACCACCCCGTCGCCTCAGCAAGGGTGATTTGCTGGTGACCACGCCCGACGCCCGGCCCGGATTCAACCGCGACTACCACGGTGTCACGGTCGCATTCCTCACGCTCGACCGCCTCGTGGAACAAATCGCCGGCAAGTAGAACCCGCCTGCCGGTCCGCTGCTGACGGCAAAAACCTGCACGCCTCGTGCGTCTCCGGGCGGTGCGACGGCTCCCCGGTCACGCCCCCGGCCCGCCTTTCTCCGGTCTCATCGTAAAACACAGCTACTGGCGCTGGCCCGGATTGCACGGCCTGGCGGGCCAGCGGGTTCGAGGCGGGGAGGCGGCGGTCCGACGTTTCAGATCTACTCGCCACACCGGACGCGCTGGCAAACCTATAGTTTGGATGAAAAGAAGAAGTTGATTCACGATCACGCGTCCACCGTGTTTGAAGATTACTGCCGGGGACACCATCCGCAAGCGGCACGCTATTGGGAGGCCAAGGTGGAATTTGATTACGTTCGCGACGAACGCGGGCACGCGGTGATTTCGGAAGTAAAATTCAAGCGGCTTTCCGCCGTCGAAAGGAAGCATCTGGAGAATCATCTCGCGGCGGGCTGGCAGCGGAGTAGTTTGTCACGCCGTTATCGTGCTGTGACCTTCGAGATTCTCGATGCATCCGTGCTGGAAAGATGACTGGTTTGGTGTGTCGGCGGGCACTCAATCGGCCTTCTCGATGGCTCCCGCGGCCCTTCGCGCACCCACAGGCTTGCGCCCCGCGAAGTCGCGCAGGAACGGCCCGTCAAACTCCCAGGCGTAGAGTTCCTCGATGGTCGTATCCGCGTCAGCAAGCGTGCCTTGGGCGAGGCGCAGGAAATCGAGCGTGCCGTCGAGGTAACGTCCGTCAGGCGCGCCGCCCACCAGGACATCGCCGTCGTTGGCCAGCGAAATGGAACCGTCCAAGCCGGGGGCCGAAGCGTCCTTCCGGCCATCCACGTAGATGGTGAGCGCCCTGGCCTGGCGGTCTCCCTCGACAATCGCGTGGTGCCATTGCCCGTCGTTCACCCGGGTTCGGCTTTCCAGGGCCGCCGACACACCTGCCCCCTTTACCCTGAAGGAGAGCCGGCCAGCGGGGCCGACCGTCAGACTGTAACCGCTGCCCTTCATCTTCTCCATCAGCACGCCGCCGGTATGGCCGGGCGTCGTCTTGAAGTAGATCTCGATCAGCAGATTCGAGGCATAGACCTGCGGATTTTTCAGTGCCTCGCCTGCGATCGTGC
>JBBQYD010000523.1:0-4028 GCA_038209025.1 Verrucomicrobiota bacterium
TCCAGGATCCGGACATCCTGCAATTCCCGGATTTGCAGGCGCATTTTGGGCGGTTTGATCTCCAGCAGGGCAGCCTGGATTTCGGTCTTGGGCAGCCCCAATTCACTGGCAATGGCGATGGCGAACAAAGCGTTGGCAGCCTGGTGATGCCCGACCAGAGCAATCCGATACTCGCCAGTGTGTTCCGGGTGGCCGCCGGCCACCGTGAAAAAAATGCCTTTTGAATCCATTCGCACCCGCGTAGCCCGCCAGGCGTTTTCCGCGGCGAAGCCGAGTTTCACGACCGGCGCCCGGCAGCGCGCCGCGATGGCCTCGGTCCACTCATGGTCGCCATTAAGATAAAGCCGTCCGTTCGCAGGAACCATTTCGGCCAGGGTTCCCTCCTCACGAGCAACACCCGCCAGGTCGCCGAAAAACTCCAGGTGCTCGCGCCCGATGCTCGTAATAATGCCCTGCTGCGGCGCAATCATGCGGATGAGGGGTTCCAGTTCCCCGGGATGGTTGGTGCCGACCTCCAGGATTCCCAGCTCATGGCTGCTCGACAGGTTTAAAAGCGTCAGTGGCACGCCAATGTCATTGTTGAAGCTCGCCTCGCTCCACAGCAGGTTGAGTTTTCTGCCCAGGACGGCTGCCAGGATTTCTTTGGTGGTGGTTTTGCCGTTCGAGCCGGCGACCGCGATCAGTGGGAGGGAAAAATCCTGCCGATAACGGGCGGCGAGCTGGCCGAGGGCTTTCCGGGTATCGGCGACACGGATGACCGCGCCGGCCTTGGGCGGGACCGGTTTCCCGCTTTGCACCAGCATGGCCGTGGCTTTCCCGGCCACTTCCCCCAGGAAATCATGCCCATCGAACTGCTCCCCTCTCAAGGCGACAAACAAATCGCCAGGCTGGGCTTGCCGGGAATCGGTGCAGACCCGTTGCACCATCCCCGCGGGGTCGCCGGTCAGGCCGCCCTGGCAGGCTGCGGAAACAAAATTGAGTGTTCGCGGGTCCATCAATGTATATCAGTTATGTGCCACCGGGCTCGCGGGTGTCTTGCCACCGGGCGCCGCCTTCGGGTTCCTGCCGCTGGTTGTCTCGCCCAGACTGGCCAGTTTGGGTTCACGCCCCTCCTCGGGCCGGATGTTCAAGTAGTTCGCGCACAGCTCGGCGATTTGCCTGAAGATGGGCGCGGCGGTCGTGCCTCCGTAATACCCATTCTTAGGCTCGTCCAAAACCACAGAAATGCATAGCTCGGGATTATCCGCGGGGAAGAACCCGATGAAAGAGGACAAATACTTGCCGCGAACGTAAGTTCCGTTCTCGGCCTTCTGGGCGGTGCCGGTCTTGCCTGCCACGGTGTAGTGTTCCAACCCGGCTATGACAGCGGTGCCATTGGTGGTCGTCACGGTTTTCAGGGCCTGCACCATCTGGCGCGCGGTGCTCTCACTGATGACCTGCCGTACTCGCTGGGGCGAGTAACCCACCACGACATTATGTCTTTCGTCCTCCAGCCGGCTGATGAGCATGGGCCGCATGAGCAAGCCTTTGTTCGCGATCGCCCCCATCGCCATGATCATTTGCAGCCGGGTTACGGCGATGCCGTGGCCCATCGGAATCTGGGCCAGGGAGACTTTCGACCATTTCTTCGGCGGCTGCACAAACAGCCGGGCACTGATTTCACCCGGGAGCGGGATGCCGGTGGCGCTGCCGAACCCAAAATTCAGCATGTAATCATAGAGCCGCTGTTCGCCCAGGCGGATGCCGATTTTGGCCGCGCCGATGTTGGAAGATTTGGTGATGATTCCTTCCACCGAGAGCACGCCGTAGGATTCATGGTCATGCAGGACCCGCCCGCCGTAAGTAAAACGGCCGTGCTCGCAATCAAACACATCGGTGAGCTTCACGGCTTGTTCGTTGAGCGCCGCCGAGACCACCACGACCTTGAACGTGGAGCCAGGTTCCGCAATATCGGCGATCACCCGGTTTTTGCGGACCTCCGGGCGGTTGCCGGGGTCGTTGGGGTCAAACGACGGCAGGGTGGCCAGGGCCAGGATTTCGCCGGTTTGGGGGCGCATGACGATGGCGGACGCATTAAGCGGAGAGTGCTTCTCCATAGCCTGGGCCAGGGCCTCCTCAGCGTAATGTTGAATGACGGAGTCAAGGGTCAGCACCACGTTCAAGCCGTCCCGGGCCGCCACATCCTGCTCACGCCAGGTGATCATTTCGCGTCGGCGGCTGTCCGTCTCGGTGCGGCGCCATCCACGAATCCCGCTGAGCTTGGAGTTGAGGGTAAGTTCGATGCCGTCTTTGCCGGAGGTCTCCAGAAAGCGTTTGCCGTCGAGTTCCCGTTCCTGCATCCCGACGTAGCCCAGGACATGAGCCGCCAGGCTCTGCGCAGGATAGACTCGCAGTTGGTCGTCCATGGCTTCGGCAAAAACCGCCTTTTTGCGCAGGTGGTCAAAGCGGGTGCGCTCGGCCTTGGTCATGGCGGCAGGATCCAGACCGAACAAATTGGTGCTCATGGCTTCCTGGATGGTCTGCCAGAGTTCGGCGGAGACCTTGCGCTTGAGCACGACGTAACGGTTGGTGACCGCCTCGTGCTTCTGGTTGTAGCGGATTCGCGGGGCCAACTTTTGAGCCAGGCTTTCCGGGTTTTCCTCCAGGAGCGGCGCGAGCAGCCGGGCAACGTCACCAGCCCGGTTCAGCAGCAGAGAAGGGTCAGCGCAAACGGTTTTTACGAAGATGCTGGTGGCCAGGAGATTGCCTTTGGCGTCCAGAATATCCCCGCGCCGGGGCTGGAGGAGGTATTCGCGCTGGGTGTTGAGTTGGGCCTCGTCGTGCAATTCGCCGTGGCGGAGCACCTGCAGGTCAATCAGCCGGTAGCCCAGGCCCGCAAAGGCGAGCACCACCAGCAGAGCCAGCATGCTCAAGGTCCACAATTGTCTTCGCTTTGCCATAATAGTTAACCAACCGTCCGCCGCGACCGGTTCCTCATCCGAATCGCGGCGAACGGCGGTTGTATCTCAACAAGGTCTCTACCGGACCGATTCGCCCCGGCTTTCACGGGCGGCGTAATGCTGTGCCGGTTTTTTTTCGCTCACGGGGTAATCAGACAATGGTTCGGTCAAACGCAATATCTGAGCCGGCTGCGGCAACGCCAACCCCAGGTTCAAGTCTTTGATGCGCGTCTCGAGATATCGGGGTGAACGCATATACCCAAGCTGCTTGCGCAGCTTCTCGTTTTGGTCATTCAGCTCGGCCAGCCGCCGTTCGCGTTTGATGGTCTGCTGTCCCAAATCGTTGATGACACCTTTCTGCCACACATAACCCACGCCCGAGCCGCCGAGCACCAGGCAGACGAGGCCGCAGCTAACCGCAGGCCGAAACCACGCTGCCGCCGATTGTGTCTTGCGATTTCTCGCCATAAACGTTTCAACTCCGCTAAACTTTTTCCATCACCCGCAATTGCGCGCTGCGGCTCCGCGGGTTCTCCGCCAGTTCCGCCGCCCCCGGGCAGATCGCCTTGCGGCTGACCAGCCGCAGTTCCGGCGTGCGGGGCACCCGCAGTTCCGGAACGTCCACTTCACCGGGAAAATTGTATTCTCTGGCGCGCTCACGCCCGAACAGCTTCACCAGCCGGTCTTCCAGCGAGTGAAAGGTGATCACCGCCAGCCGCCCGCCGGGTCGCAGCAAGGTCGCCGCCGCGTCCAAACCCACCCGCAACGAGCCGAGCTCATCGTTCACCGCGATCCGCAGCGCCTGAAAAACTTTCGTGGCCGGGTGCGTCTTTTTCCCCCGCCGCGGCACCAGCTTTTCGATCAAGCCGGCCAGTTCCAGCGTGGTCCGGAACGGGTGCGCCTCCCGCTCCCGGACAATCGCCTGGGCCAGTCGCCGCCCGTTTGGCTCATCGCCGTAATCCCAAAAAACCCTGGCCAGGTCGGCCGCGCTCCAGCCATTCACCAGATCCGCCGCCGTGGCTCCCTGGGTGCGGTCCATCCGCATATCGAGCGGGCCGTCGTGTTGAAAGCTGAACCCGCGTTCCGCCC
>JBBQYD010000524.1:0-4015 GCA_038209025.1 Verrucomicrobiota bacterium
ATGTCAGGTACTCTTTCCAGCGGATTTTTGATTCGCCGGACATGGAGCTGACCACCGCCGCCAGTGGCGAGGAGGGTTTAAAACTCGCCGCCCGCATGAAGCCGGACCTCGTGATTATGGACATCCGCATGGGGGGCATCAACGGTTTGGAGACGCTCCGGCGGATGCGGCAGGCGGACCCCAGGCAGCTCATCATCCTGATGACCGCTTACGGCACCACCCAGACGGCCATCGAAGCCATGAAACTGGGGGCCTATGATTACCTGCTAAAGCCGTTCGATGTGCCGAAGCTCAAGGACCTGGTACAGGCCGCTTTGAAGGCGGGCCGGGACATGAAACAGGTCGTGTCCTGCGAGCCCCTGCTTGACTCTGAGGATCAGGAGATTGGCATTGTAGGGCGAAGCGCGCCCATGCAGGAAGTTTTCAAGCTCATCGGCCAGTTGGCGGGCTCGGATGCCACGGTCCTGATCACCGGGGAAAGTGGCACGGGCAAGGAGTTGGTGGCGCGCGCCATCTACCATCATTCACGCCGCAGCCAGCACACCTTCCTGGCCATCAACTGCGCAGCCATCCCGGAGCAACTCCTGGAAAGCGAGATGTTTGGCCATGAGCGAGGCGCTTTTACCGGCGCCAGCGTGCAGCGCATTGGCAAATTCGAACAATGCCACCGGGGCACTCTTTTTCTGGATGAGATTGGGGATATGTCACTCCCCACCCAGACAAGAATCCTGCGGGTGCTGCAGAACGGAGCCTTTGAGCGGGTGGGCGGCACCCAAACGATAAAGTCGGACGTGCGCCTGATTGCCGCCACGAACAAAGGGCTGGAGCAGGCGGTGGCCTCCCGCCAGTTCCGGGAGGATTTGTTTTACCGGCTCAATGTCGTCCGCATTCATCTGCCTCCCTTGCGGGAGCGACGGGAGGACATCCCGTTGCTGGCGGAGTATTTCCTCAAGAAGCTCGCTCGCGATCAACAGCGCGGCCCCCTGGCGCTGGCCGGTGGGGTGGTCAAGGCTTTGGAACAATACCATTGGCCCGGCAACGTCCGCGAGCTGGAGAATGCCATTCGCCGCGCATTAGTGATGGCGAAAGGCGAAGCCATCCTGGTGGGCGATCTTCCGCCGGAAGTGTGCGGCAGGCCGGCGAGCGGACCGCCAGCGGCGGAAGCCCCGGATGACGTCGAGGGCCTGGTCCGGCAGCTTTTCCAGTGGGCGCGGCGCGATCCGAAGGCCCGGTTGATTTCCACCGTCGAGCGCGAATTGGTGATCCTCGCGTTACGAGAAGTCAAAGGCAACCAGGTGCATGCCGCCCGGTTGCTGGGCATTACCCGTGCCACCCTGCGCAAGCGCATCGATAAATTTGGCATCACCCGCGAACTCAACATTACCTGACCTCGCTTGAACCAGGCGTCGCCAACCACCCATAAACTCCTGCTGCTGATCCCGGCTTACAACGAGGAAAAGCGCATCGAACCGGTGTTGCGCGATTACGCGCGGTACTTCCAGGCCAATTACTCCGGGACGTTCCAACTCGTGGTGGTGCTCAATGGATGCCGCGACCATACGCTGGGGGTGGTGAATCGCGTGGCGGCGGATTATCCCGCGGTTTCGGCGATCGAGTTTGCCGATCCCATTGGGAAGGGCGGGGCATTGATCGAAGGACTGAAACTGGCGCCGCTGGCCGATCTGATCGGCTACGTGGATGCGGACGGCGCCACGCCGCCCGGCGCGTTTCACGATCTGGTCAAACGCATCGAGGAAGCGGACTGCGTGATTGGTTCGCGGTGGCTTCCCGGGGCCGTTCTGCATGTGGAGCAGACCAGCCGGCGCCAGTTCGCGAGCCGGGTGTTTCACCTGATTGTGGAGATTTTCTTCCACATGCACATCAAAGACACCCAATGCGGCGCGAAGGTCATGCATCGGGTGGCAGTCGAACGCATCCACTCAAATCTGCGCATTGCGGACATGGCGTTCGATATCAATCTGCTGTTCTCCCTCAAGCGCGCCGGCTTCCGCATTCTGGAAGTGCCTACGGAATGGACGGACAAGATCGGGTCCAAGGTCGCCCTGTTCCGGACGTCGCTTACGATGTTCCTGTCCGTGCTCCGCATCCGCCTGATCTATTCGCCATTTTACCGGTGGCTTCGCCCGTTGCGCCCCCTGGAGACCTGGGTTTACAAAAAGCTGCGGGCGCCGCAGCCCCGCCCCGGACCTGACAGAGCCCGGTGATTGGCGGTGAGCCGGATGTCGAACTTCATTCGGTGGCGCTGGAAGGCCGCGAGATAAAAAAAGTTTCTTTGAATGTTTTGCCTGGTGCGGTGGTCAACTAACCATCCCCAGCAACCCTGACTCTGAGCGGGTTGTTCCTGAAGCTTTGGCCAGTCGGGGCGGACGGGGCTGGCCGCTTTTCTTGCTCGGGGGCACCAAACCCGCGCGAGGCGGCCATGAATGGGCCGCCGTGGTCAGGTTGAGGCGCGTCGGAGGCGGTCCCTGATACCCTGCCAGGCTGGCAGTTCGGGAGGTTCTTCGACGACGATCACCGCCGCGTCCGCCTCATCGCACTGGTGCAACTCCGCGTAGAGTGCCCTGGCATAGGCTTCCGGGTCATGGGGCACAACCGCCACCCGGCCAAACGCGCCCTGGCTCGGGATCCGGTCGAAAGCGATCACGTGGCATTGGTCATCAGGGAATCCCAACCGGCGGACGATCCGAAGCAGTTCCCGGTCATTGGCCCAGGAGGCTAATACCAGTCTGGCGCGCGGTGAGTAATGCTTGGGGAGCAGCCCGGGGCTTTTCAGGGAGGGACCAGACGGCTGGGGACGTTCCGCGGTGACCGGCACGATCGCCTGCAAGGCCTGCAGATTAATCATGCCTGGGCGAAGCACGACGGCGGGCCGGGTGGCCAGGTCCAGTACGGTGGACTCGATCCCAACCTGGCATTGGCCCCCATCAACGATCAGCGGGATTCGGCTCCCCAGTTCACGTTCCACATGACGCGCACTGGTGGGAGAAACCCGATTGGCCGGGTTGGCACTGGGGGCTGCCAGCGGAAACCCGCAACGAGCGATAACGGCCTGCATGAACGGATGCCTGGGCCAGCGAATGCCAACCGTTGCCCCGCCGGCGGTGATGACATCGGGAATCAAACCTGAGCGAGGCAATACCAGGGTGAGCGGTCCCGGCCAGAAAGCGTGGGCCAGCGCCTCCGCTTCGGGCGGCCATTCGGCGGCGCACTGCCGGGCAAGCTCGAGACTGGCAACGTGAACAATAATCGGATTGTGACTTGGCCGGCCCTTGACCGCGTAGATGCGCGCCACGGCTTCGGAGTTGAAGGCGTTGGCGGCCAGACCGTAAACGGTCTCCGTCGGCAAGGCAACCAGTTCGCCTTTTGAGAGCAGGCTCGCGGCCAGTTCGCAGGCGCGGTCAAAAAGAGCTGGCGTGTGAGTTTTTAGAACCGTTGCGCCCCGGCTGTCACCTTTATCCACCGGGGCAGCTTAGCCAAAAATCGCTGGCTGGCAAAGGTGTTTGGCGCGCCTGGCCGCCCACGGGACTGCCGGCGCCTGGGAAAGGCGGAGCGGGTTGCCCATGTGGAAAAGCCTGGCGGTGGTGCCGCCAGGCCTGGCCTTGAATCGCTGGTTTGCGGTTGACCCTAAACCTTTCCGAGCTTTTGCAGTGCCTCAAAGCTGCGTTTAACCGCGTCGAGCGGGTTCGTGCCGCTCTCGTGCTCGACGATATACCACTTGGTCTTGCCCGCGGTTTCGCAGAAGTCGAAGACGCCCTTCCAGTCCACTTTGTCCTCACCGATAACCGCATCCGGTCCGCCGCCGTGCGCCTTGAGATGAATCGTGTGAGCGCGGCCGGGATATTTCTTGAGCACCGCCACGGGGTCCGCGCCGCCGGTCATGCAATTGCTGGTGTCGAGCTGCATCACGACTTCCGGTTTGGTGTTGCCAAAGAAAAGATCCCAGGCTGATTCGCCGTCGAACTTTTCAAAATCATGGGCATGGGCGTGATAGCCC
>JBBQYD010000525.1:0-4002 GCA_038209025.1 Verrucomicrobiota bacterium
GACGTTGTCCACGAAATAGGTTTGGCGGAGCGTCAGGGTTTTGCGGTTGCGGGCAAGGTGGTGTTGCTCGGGCGTGATCGGGCCAAGCGCCAGCTTGTGGCGGGCGCACTGGGACTGCACTGGCCGGGTGCGATGGATGGCTTTGACTATCTGAGCGGTGCCAGCGGCACTTGCGTTCACGTGGCGGGCGATGTGGTGGGCAAGGCGGGTGTTGGCGTCGGTGTTGCCGTTGCTGTCAGGGATGGGGATAAGCCAGCAAGGGCCGGTGATCAGCGCGGCCATTTCGCGGGCGGCGGTGTCTTAACGGAGTTCGCCCATAGTTTGGTGCGGTCGAGTAGCCCCCTACGGCCGAGTAGCCCGGAGCAAAAGGAAGGGGATTGAACAACAAAGGCGCTAAGGATGGAATCAAGCTGGAACAGAAATGGCGCTGGGTGGGAGAATGCGGCATAACGGGGTTCGCCTGTAGTTTGGGGCCGTTGAGTGGCCCTGTGCCCGCTACGGTCGAGCAGCCTCCGGTGCAAAGAGAAGGGGATCGACAAAGCCGCGTGCGCCCGGGAGCCGTTGCGGAATGAAAGTTGGGCTCGCGTTGACGGTGAGTTTCGGCCAGACTGCGCGGAGATGGCATGGCGGAAGATATGAAAGTGAGACGTTCCGTTTGCGCGGATTGGAGAGCACCATGAGCAGACCTCTCGTATATTTGGCGATCGCCTTGATGGCGGTTTCAGTGGCGGTCGCCAGCGACCCCGCGATACCCGGGCAGGAGGTCTTTGAGACCCCCTCCGGCGGGATCCCTGAGAGCCCGCTGGACAAGCTGGTGCTGGCGCAGGTGCTGCCGCTCAACATCAGGCCAGGCCTCTGCGCGGACGCGGTCTTCGTGCGCCGCGTGCATCTGGATGTGATTGGCACGTTGCCAACGGCCACGGAAGTCCGGGATTTCATTGCGGACAAGGACCTCAAAACCAAGCGCCGGCGGTTGATCGACCGTTTGCTGGAACGGGATGAATACGCGGATTACTGGGCGATGAAGTGGGGTGACATCCTGCGGATCAAAGCGGAGTTTCCCGTCAACCTCTGGCCAAACGCGGCGCAGGCTTACCATCGCTGGGTGCGGGCGTCGATTACCGAAAACAAGCCCTATGACAGATTTGCGCGCGAACTGCTGACGTCGAGCGGCAGCAATTTTCGGGTGGGACCGGTGAATTTTTATCGGGCGATTCAAAACCGCACGCCGGAAGGCATCGCGAGCACGGTGGCGCTGACGTTGATGGGCACCCGAACGGATGCCTGGCCGCAGGATCGGCTGGAGGGCATGACGGCGTTTTTCTCGCAAATTGGCTACAAATCGACGCGCGAGTGGAAGGAGGAGTCGGTGTTTTGGGACCCGCTCAGTACGAGCGCCATGGGGACAAACACTGCGACCGCCGGGGGCGTTATCACGAACAAACCGCCCGAGACGGGGGTGTTTCCGGACGGCAGGAAAGTGAAGCTGGCGCCGGACCGCGATCCGCGGGAGATTTTTGCCGATTGGCTGATCACTCCGGAGAATCCGTGGTTCACGCGAAACATCGTGAATCGGATGTGGTCGTGGTTGATGGGGCGGGGCATCATCCATGAACCGGACGACATCCGGGACGACAACCCGCCGGTCAACCCGGCCTTGCTCGCGTATTTGGAGAAGGAAATGGTGGCGGGGCATTATGACATGAAGCGCCTCTTCCGGCTGATTCTCAATTCGCGCACGTACCAGTCCTCCTCCGTGCCGCAGGGAGACGTCCTGGCAACTGAGACTCATTTTGGCACGTATGGCTTGCGGCGTTTGGACGCGGAGGTTTTGATCGATGCCATCAACCAAATCACGGGATCATCCGACCTGTATACCAGCGCGATTCCCGAGCCGTTTACCTACATTCCGGCGGATCAACCGGCCATTGCCATTGCCGATGGCAGCATCACCAGCCCATTTCTCACCTTGTTCGGCCGCTCTGCGCGGGCGACTGGCATGGAAAATGAGCGCATCAACAAGGTGCTTCCCGGCCAGTGGCTGCACTTGCTTAACTCGAGTCATATCCAGCGGAAGATTGAGCAGGGTCCCAAACTGAAAGCCATCCTGGAGTCCGGCCGCAAAACGCCTGAAATCATGGAGGAGCTTTATTTGACCGTCCTGTCCCGGTATCCCACCACCAATGAAGTGCGGCTGGCTCAGGAATACGGCAAGCCCGGGAAACCGGGGCGCCCCAAAGCGCGGGACGAGTGGATCGATATCACCTGGGTGCTGATCAACAGCACCGAATTCCTATACCGGCATTGAAGCGGCAAACCACGGAGCCAACCATTATGAACCAAGAGCAACTTCCGGGCGGACAAAGGGCCGCTGTCGATTCCCTGGGCATGTCCTTATGCATGCCGTTCTCGCGGCGCGAGTTCATGCGGGTGGGTTTCTTCAGCGCCGCCGGGTTGCTGGCGGCGAGCCATCCACTGCTCAGCCGGGCGGCCACCAAACCGGTCGTGGCCGCCACCGCCAAGCCGCCGCTCAAGGCAAAAGCCAAATCAGTCATCCAGATTTTCCTGTGGGGTGGCATGTCTCACAATGACACCTGGGACCCGAAGCCCGACGCGGGCTACGATTACAACGGGGGGATGAAGAACTTTCTCAGCACCAACGTGACCGGCATTCAGGTGAGCGAATGGTTTCCGAAACTGGCCAAACAAGCGGACAAGTATTCGCTGATTCGCAGCATGACGCACCGGAACAATGGCCATGAGACGGCGGCTTACCTGATGCAGACGGCGCACGTCCCGGGAGAGCGGCTGGCTTATCCGAGCATTGGGGCGGTGTTCGCGCTGTTCAAGAGTGCCGAATACAAAGGGCTGATTCCGCCATACGTGGTGCTGACCCAGCCGCAGGGCCGGTTCTCGGAGGAAGGGTTTTTGGGACCACGGCTGAAGCCGTTCGCGACCGGGAGCGATCCGAATGCGGCCCGTTTTGAGGTGGAAGGGGTGGTGGCTCGCGGCATCCCGGACGATCGGCAGAAGCGGCGGCGCGACCTGCTGGAGAAGATGAATACGATGGGCGGCGTCATGGCCGCCCACCCGCAATTGACGGGCGCCGAGGAGGCTCGCAAACAGGCGTATGAGTTGATCCTTGGAGAGGGCCGCCAGGTTTTTGATCTTTCGCTGGAGAAACCCGAATTGCGGGATCGGTACGGGCGCCACACGTTCGGCCAGGATTGCCTTGCCGCGCGCCGCATGGTGGAGGCTGGCGTGCCCTATATTGTCATCAATTATCCCGGCGGATGGGATACCCATAAGGATCACTTCCAAACGATGGGGCGGCAGTGCCCGCAGTTGGACCAGGGTCTGGCGGGGCTGTTGCAGGATTTGCAGGAGCGCGGCTTGCTGGAAAGCACGCTGGTGTGGTGCTCCGGAGAATTTGGGCGGGGACCCAAGATTGATTGGCAGCCGCCCTGGAATGGCGGTCGCAACCATTATGGGAATGTTTTCACGGCGCTGGTGGCCGGCGGCGGGTTTAAAGGCGGCCAGGTGGTCGGGGCTTCCGATGCGAAGGCGGAGGAGGTCAAGGAGCGCCCGGTTTACCCGGTGGACCTGCTGGGAAGCATCTACCAGTTAGGCGGGATTGATTTCACGGCCAAGCTGCCCCATCCGATGGGCCTTGAAGCCCGGGTGTTGCCCGCGGCTTCCGAAGGGGTGAAATCCACCGGGTTATTGACTGAAATCATGTAACACAACCTGCATTCGCGCAGCCGAACGTTAAGTTTTGGAAATGCCGAATGCGCACAGTTATGCAAAAAGCGAAGTTTTCGGCCTTTTTGGCGTTGGCTGCGTTGCTGGCAGCCCTGCCCGCCGCCCGCGCGCAAACGCGTCCGTACATTGGGTTCGTCTATCCCGCCGGGGGCCAGCAAGGCACGACGTTTCAAGTGAAGCTTGGCGGCCAGGGCCTCGATGATCCCAAAGAGGTGGTCGTGACGGGACCGGGTGTGACCG
>JBBQYD010000526.1:0-3991 GCA_038209025.1 Verrucomicrobiota bacterium
CAGAACCTTGACCGGCACACCGTAGAGGCGGGCGAGATCGTGGCTCAGCATTACCCTTTGTTGGCGAATGAGGAGAATACTCTGTTCGGTCTGAAGTGCGAGCGCGTCGGGTTTCATGGGATTATGAAGGATGGAATATGAAGGATGAAGGGGAACTGGCAGGTTGGGTTGCTCGGAAACTCACACAGTTTGTGCTGAGTTGGGCGGTGGATGCACAGACTGTGATAGCATAAACCGCACTTGAAGTGCCAATCTGGCATTTCAAGTTTTCGGCTTGAAGCGCAAGGAGGTCGGCTTTCATGTGGTAGCGGCCGCAATCATCTTATTGAACTCGCTTTCGACCTTGGCCTTGAAATCCGCCTCGATCTGGTAAATCTCGGTGAACTCGGCGAAGGCCCAGCGGCCATAGGTGCCGAGATGGTTGACGCCGGGGACCCAGTAGGTGTCCATCGTGGACTTTTTCTCTTTGGCGTCCTCGCGCCGGTAGCCCTTGATCTCAACAACGAGATGCAGCAGATCGTCGGGGCCGCGGCCGTCGTCCACGAGCACGATGAAATCGGGCCGGTATTTCCGGGTCTCGGAGCCGTAGCGGTAGGGGACATCAAAGTTGAGGCCTTGGTTTTTGACGTAAGCGCGGACTTTAGGATGCGATTCCGCCACGCGGCAAAATTCCGCCTCCCAGTCGCTATCGAGCACCACCCAGTTGACGTGGCAGGACTTTGAACTCGTCTCCCAGCGGTCGGCGCGGGACGTGTTGAACCGGACGTGGTTGGTGGAGCCGGTCGGATTGTACGGATCGAGCAGCGCCTTGATGGGGCGCTCCCCGAGGAAGCGACGGGTGATGGCGGCGGTGATTTTATTGCAGGCCATGTCCGCCAGCTCCTGGTAAATGAGCAGCGCGGGGTAGGTGTCACCCTGGCAAACGAGGCAGGTATCCAGCCATTGCTTCGTGATGCGCTTGAGCTGGCCGAAAAGGTGGAGTTTTGGCGCCTCGCCGGGATCGCGCCACTTGGTGAAGAGCAGGTGCTGGGTGACGTGGAAGACGAGGGTGGAGGGCCGCATGTCGCCGAGATGCTCGAGATTCATGTCGGCGGACTCACCAATGATGCCGGAGTTCTGAGTGCGAGAGGGGCCGACGAGGTCGGGGGTGAGGACAAGAGTAGAGTCGTCGTTGAAGTCAGCGGCCAGGCGTTCCTCCGGCAGTTCGACGCGGTAGCCTTCGACGCGGGGAAAGCGAATTTCGAGGGCGTCGCGGTCAGGGCGAATGGCTTTGACCTGGACGGTTTCGCGCGGTGGCTGGGGCGGGGCGATGACCGGCTTGGCGGTGAAGTCAAAGGGAATGCCAAATACGTCGGCGTATTCGACATTGAAGAGGTTCTCTTCGTTAAGGTCGTAGGACTGGCGACGCAAGGCACGGCCAATGACCTGTTCGCAAAGGAGCTGGGTGCCGAAGGCGCGAATTCCGAGAACGTGAGTGACGGTGTTGGCATCCCAACCCTCGGTGAGCATCGAGACGGAGACGACGCAGCGGATGGCGCCGCCGAGTTGGCCGGGTTTGCCGACGGTGTTCATGACCTCGCGGAGCAATTCCTGGTCGGTGATGCTTTCGGCCTTACGCTGGTCGCCGGTGCGCTCGGTGATTTCGCGGCGGAAGCGTTCGATTTCGTCCGCCGCCATGCCGCGGAAGTTGTCATCAAGCGCATCGCCCGCTTCGAGCTGCTCGCTATCGATGAGGAGCGTGTTCGGACGAGGAAGCGGGTTGCCGGTGTTTTCGTCGAAATTACGGAACAGGGCGAGGCGGCCGTTTTCAAGGGTGGTGGTGCCGTCGTCGTTCTTGCGGTGAAAGCCGGAGATGAAGTCGTAAACGAGTTTCGAGATGGCGGTATTCTGGCAAACGATGATGAAACACGGGGGGACCTTGATCTTCTTGTCCTCCCAAAGCCGGAAGGTCTTTTCGTAATGGCCGTAGAGGGCTTGCAGGGCGGTCTGCAAAAGCGTGGGCAGCTTCAGGGGGTCAAGGTCTCCGGCGACTTTGCGGCCGCCCATTGGAAGCCGAGGGTTCGCGGTTTTCAGGTTTTCCCAAAGGTCGCGGAACATCGGCATTTCTTCGCCGGGAATGTTTTCGGCCACGGGCACGCGCGGCAGCTTGACGATGCCGCACTCGATGGCGTCCATGAGCGAGAAGTCGCTCATCGTCCACGGGAAGAGCGTGCCCTCGGCGTAGCCGGAGCCGCGCAGGAAGAAGGGAGTCGCGGACAAGTCCAGGACGCGGCTGAGGCCGAGCTTCCGGTTGACGGCCTCGAGGCCGGAAATCCAGAGGCGAGCAGCCTCGTTGTTCTTCTCGGCCTCTTTCCGGTCGTCGCCTTTCAGGGCCTCGTCGTCGGGGTCTTGCGGCTTTTCGCGGTAGCAATGGTGTGCCTCGTCATTGATCGCGAGGATGTTTTTCATGCCCATCAGGTCGGGCATGACGCGTTGGAGCATCTGGCCTTCGGTTTCCAGCGTGTTGAGTTCCTCGCCGCCGCGGCCTTGGAGCAGGGAGCGGCCACCGGCGGACAGTTCGATGCGCTCGCGCAGCTTGAAGGCGTGGTAATTGGTGATGACGATTTTGGCGCGGTTCACGTCGTCGAGCATGTCGCCGGGAACGAGCTCGCGGTCTTTGTAGTAGCTGTCGGGGTCGTTCGGCTGGAGGACGCGCAGGCGGTCTTTGATCGTCAAACCGGGTGCGCAAACGAGAAAGCCGCGCGTGAAATGTTTGCTGCCGGAGCGGCGGACCGCATTGATCGTTTGCCAGGCGATGAGCATCGCCATCACCGTCGTCTTGCCGGCCCCGGTGGCGAGCTTCAGCGCGAGCCGCAGCAACTCCGGGTTGGCGTCCCGGCTTGCGGAAGCGAGATGGTCGAGCAGCCGCTTCCCGTTCTTGGACTGAGGCGCGACCTCGATGAGCCAGATTGCAGTTTCCACCGCCTCCACTTGGCAGAAGAACGGGCGGACACCGCTGAACTTGTGCTGCCGCCAGTGCTGAAGAAGGCGGGCCGTCTCGGGCGTGACCTGCCACTGATTCGGATTCGGCAAGGCACGCCAGGCGTTCACATTGCCGCGCACTTCATTGATGATCGAAGTTGGGTCGTATTGCTGCTCCTTCGTTGAGAGCCCCTTGCCTTCGTCAAAAACGATCTCCTCCTGTGCGGCGGCGGCCTTCCTCCGCTTCTTCGGTTTCGGGATCGGGGTGATGAACTCGGCTCGGCGGCGGGTTTCGAGAATCTTCTGCGTGGGCTGCCCGTTCTTATCCAGCTCCCAGTACTTCGTCGGGCACTCGTACGGCGAGTTCAGAATTGGGTGGTCGAAGAAGGGGGTGCTCATGGCTTAATGGAAATTCATACGGCAAAGGAATAGCGCTGTATGGACATGGGCGGTGTTTCTTTTGATGCCGGGATGGTGCTCTCCAGGGGCGAACTTGCGCGCGTGCGGCCGGGGGCAGTGGTGTCCCTGTTGAGGCACCTGCACGACAGAACATATAGCCATTATTGCGGCGATCATGACGCAGAGTTGGGCCATTGTGCTCCGAGAAATGAAACGTGGCGACAAAAAAGCCATGGTAATTGGTAGGCCCGGCCTTGGCGCAGCGGCGCGGACGCCTCCTCGGGTGCGGGCACCCCAAATGCGGGAGGGAAGGCGTGGGAGCGGGCAGCCTGACCCGTGGCTTAGGCCGAAGTGGCCGTCACGGGGCGGCCCCTGCCGGTCCCGCGCAAGTGTCACTATTGGCAATGGGCAGGCAGGCTGTTAAGCCAGGTGCATGCCGCGCAAATTGCGGATTCAATATTCCGGCGCCAACTATCATGTCGCGAACCGTGGCGACCGGCGCGAGCCCATTTTCAGGGATGAGCAGGACCGCCAAAGCTTCCTCCTGATCCCGGGCGAAGCTTGCCAGAAAACCCGATTGGCAAATGCACCCCTACTGTCGGAGGAACAACCATGTGCATCTGGTAGTGGA
>JBBQYD010000527.1:0-3974 GCA_038209025.1 Verrucomicrobiota bacterium
CCCACAGGAACACTTGCGGTTGCCACAATTTCACCTCTCGTTTGTAGCCAAAGGACTCACGGCGGTTCGCGGTGGCCGAGAAGAAGAGGATCACCACAGCGAGGTACACCGTCGCAATGAGCATGACCAACCCGGCCACGAAATATGCCACCAACCGGCGCGTATTGCGCCTGGACTGATCCTGGCGATCAAAGAAATCCATGACTCCAAGTTCGAGTGTGGCTCAGCCTTCTGAGCGGGTTTCCAAGCCGGAAGATCGCTTCAGAACGAAACCCGGGGCGCTTGTTTTTCCTCGGGCGTTTCCACCACGAACAGCTCAGCGGGCCCAAAACCAAATGGGCTGGCCAGCATGTTGGTCGGGAAAGTCTCCCGGACGGTATTGTATCCCATAACCGAATCGTTATAAGCCTGGCGAGCGAAAGCAATTTTGTTCTCCGTCGAGGTCAGTTCCTCCATCAGGCTCAGCATGGTCGTATTGGCTTTAAGGTCCGGGTAAGCCTCCGCCAGGGCGAAAAGTCTCCCCAGCGTGCCGGTCAGGGCGGCTTCGGCCCCGGATAACCCCTTCATGGCGGCAGCATCACCCGGCATTTGGGCCGCCCTGGCCTGCGCGCTGGAAGCAGCGTTCCGCGCCTCGATGACCGCTTCCAACGTGCCGCGCTCATGTTTGATATAGCCCTTGGCGGTCTCGACCAGGTTCGGAATAAGGTCATAGCGACGCTTGAGTTGCACGTCAATTTGGGCAAAGGCATTCTTGAACCGGTTGCGCAGGGAAACCAGACGGTTATAGGCGCCAATTGCCCATAAGCCCACCAGAAAAACCGGAGCCAGGACGATCAATAGGAGAATCAGTATAAAACTCATAGTTTCCTTTCTTCGCGAGTACAGCTAGGCCAAAGCCTGCTGGCAAGCAATTACAAAGTCGGCTGATTTGTGTACCGTCTGGGGAAGGCCAGAATGGGAAAACCCCGAGGACCCTGCTGAACCTGCAGACGCGGACCGGCATTTTCGTGCCTGCGGCAGGGGGGCGGAAGGAACCAGTTTCCAAGCAGGAGGGAGGAATGGTCGGAGCGACAGGATTTGAACCTGCGGCGTCTTGGTCCCAAACCAAGTGCTCTACCAGGCTGAGCTACGCTCCGGTTACCAGCTCTGAATATCACATAAAGCAGGCCTTGCGCAATGAGTTTCTCGCGCCAGCCCGGATAATTTTGGCCCATCCCGAAATTGGCGGAACCCAACGGAATTCATCGCGCCTGCCTCCCCTGGCAGCGTGGACAATAAAAGGTGCTGCGGTTCGCCTGAACAATACGTTTAATCGGCGTGCCGCATGCGACACAGGGTGCTCCAGCACGATCATAAACCAGTAGCCGCTCATGATAGGTTCCTTTTCCCACCCCACTGCCGAAGTAGAACAGGCCGTTGGTTCCCCCCATATTCGAAAAATTCAGTGGAATGGTGCTGCCAGCCCGGATGGCCTCGCCGAGGACCTCACGAATGGCAGCCCACAGGCGATGCCCCTGTGCGCGGGTTAACCGCCCAGCAGCCAATCCCGGTGGAACCCGCGCCTGAAACAGGGCTTCGCTGGCATAAATGTTGCCGATTCCGGCGACCAACCTTTGATCAAGCAGACGCGTCTTTATGGGCTGGCGCGACCCCCTCAGGGCGGACCTGAAACCTTCCGCCACCCACGACTCTTCCAGCGGCTCTGGCCCAAGATGCTGGATTGCGCAAGCATCGAGGGTAAACCTGCCGAAATATCGGGTGTCCTGGAATACAAATCGCTCGTTGCCAAGTTCCAACGCCACCGCTGTGTGTTTGGGCAATGGCTCGATTTTGGATAGCAGGAACATCCGGCCAGTCATGCCCAAATGACCGACTACCCGGAAGGGGCGGCCAGCCGACTTTGGCTGGAGCGTGAAGACCAGGTATTTACCACGGCGGTGAAGTCCCTGAAACACCGCCCCCTCCAGTTGCTCTTTCAGTTGGCTGATGGTGGTCAAACCGAGCACTTTCGGCCGCAACACGGAGACGTGCTTGATCCGCTTCCCCGCTAATAACGGCCGCAGGTGGGCGGCCAAGACTTCCACTTCGGGCAATTCAGGCATAATTCCAAGTTGAACCCCCTGATACTACTGCATCATTGGGTTCTGAAAAGTTTTGAAGCGGGGGCGCAACCGGCGATCAGGTCGTTGCCCGCCTGAGCGGACGCCGCAGTCAATTATACTCCGGGCAAGGTAGAACTAAATTCCCGCTGTAAACAAAATCACACCCGTGAGTTTCCGAGCGTTTGAGCAGTTTCGGATTGATCTCCACCCGCGCCTTGAGTTGGTAGTTGCCGAGGACGAGCGACTCCCATACCACGAAAGCCCGCTTGCCTTCGAACTCCAAGGGCAAGTCGACGCGCGACTTCTTGCCCCTGTCCATGGCCAGGCTCCTCATTGTGTACTGCTTTAATCGCATGCTGAATCCAGTGAAACCGGACCCATAGCTAAGCAATTTAGCACCCGTCCGTCACGCACAAAATGCGCGGAATACCGCGTGAACTTGCCCTGGCCAGGCCAAGAAATGGGGTCAACTGTCTTCAGTCCCGGACAAGATAATCCTGGCCGGACGCCCCCAGACTTCGCATGAGACTTCGGGAGCTTGCGCCGGGGCGATGTCCGGGGCATGATCGAAACCATGCCGCTTCATTATGCGCCCGTTTCGGCCCTCCTCCTTGTTTTCACACTGGCGTTTGCCTCGGGAGTTGAGAAGCAGCCTGCCCCTTGGGGGCCTCTGCCGTCGCCGAGACAGCTTGCCTGGCATGGCATGGAGTTTTATGGCTTCGTGCATTTTACCGTCAACACATTCACCGACAAAGAGTGGGGTTATGGGGATGAGAGTCCCGCCATGTTTAATCCCAGCGATTTCGACGCGGATCAGATAGTCCGGACAGCCAGGGAAGCGGGCATGAGAGGCGTGATCATCACCGCCAAACATCATGATGGATTCTGCCTTTGGCCCAGCAAATACACAGAGCACTCGGTAAAGAATAGTCCCTGGAAGAACGGCAAAGGCGACGTCGTGCGGGAGATTTCGAATGCCTGCCGCCGTCACAAGATCAAGTTTGGCATTTACCTCTCTCCCTGGGATCGGAACCACAAGGGTTATGGCCGCCCGGAGTATCTCGACTACTACCGGAATCAACTGACGGAGTTGCTGACCGGGTATGGCGAGGTCTTTACCGTCTGGTTTGACGGGGCGAATGGAGGAGACGGTTTTTATGGTGGTGCGCGGGAGACCCGAAAGATCGATGCCCGAACGTATTACGACTGGGGGAATACCTGGTCCATCGTGCGCAGGCTCATGCCGGGGGCCGTGATGTTCAGTGATGCGGGTCCGGACTTCCGCTGGGTGGGAAATGAGAAGGGCATTGCCGGCGACCCGTGCTGGGCGACCTTGAACGCCGAAGGCCGCTACCCCGGTGGGTCCAACAAGGGCCTTACAACCGGAGAACGCCCGGGCACCCATTGGCTTCCCCCAGAATGTGATGTTTCGATTCGCCCCGGCTGGTTTTACCATGCGGGAGAGGATCAGAAGGTCAGGACCCCAGCGGAGTTGCTGGATATCTACTATAAGTCCGTCGGACGGGGCGCCTGTCTGAACTTGAACCTGCCGCCGGACCGTCGGGGTACAATCCACGAGAACGATATTGCCAGTTTGAAGGAGTTCCGACGCATCCTCGACCAGACTTTCGCCCGAAATCTCGCCCGGCGAGCCAGGATCGCCGTCACGAATGCGCGCGCGTCGGAAAAGAAGTCTGCCGTGCGGAACCTTGTGGATGGCAGGAAGAAAACGTTCTGGGTGGCCAATGACGGCGCACTGGCGCCGGAGCTGGTGCTCGAATTCGGGAAGCCTGAACGGTTTAACGTCGTGGAATTGAGGGAATTCATACCTTTGGGCCAGCGCATAGAAGGATTTGCCCTGGATCAATGGGA
>JBBQYD010000528.1:0-3971 GCA_038209025.1 Verrucomicrobiota bacterium
CTTCAGGCCACTGTGGCACTCCACGCAATGCCGATCCAGGATTGGCTGGATGTCGCGCAGGAAACTCACCGGACGGTCGCCCCAGGGCGCCGGAAGCGGCGGGCGGGGCGGAAGCGAAGCGGCGAGCGGCGGCGCGCCCGGGCGGGCGGTCACCCCACGCGTCTCATGACATCCGGCGCAGGCGCGTTTTTCGCCCGGTTGAAAACTGATGAAGCTGCGCATGCGCCGGAGTTCCATGCGGTTCTCATCGAGCGCCTGAAAGTAAACGGCAGTATCAGCCGGCACCTCAAAGTGAGCGCTGCCGTCCCGCTCCACCGGAACGTCGCCCAGGATCCGAATGGGCGTCCAGTTGATCAGATGCGGCCCTTTCTCCCCGTAGCGCTCGCCGCCGAGTTGGTTGTCATAAGGCCAGCCGATCGGCTCGGCAATGCGAACGTAGCGAATGCGATCCGCGATTTCCTCGGAGCCGAAGCTGACGTCGCTGATAAGGCAAGTGGCCTTGTTTTTGGATAAGTCCACGAGTTCGGGAAAGATCGGTGGTTGAGGACGTGGCCGAAGGGGGACTGGGATGAAACACGAAATTGTCGGATCCCGGTGGATTAACTCCTTGTTGCCGAAGATATCCACCAGGTAAAGCGCATAGCCCTTGGCGTCCCTCTCCTTGTCCGAATAGGTGTAGGAGGCCAGGAAATACTTTTCTGAGAGCGCCCAAGGTGTGGTGTAAAGCCCGCCGCCGTCCCGCGTGCCGCCTTCTGGCACGGGCACACCATCCATGCCACCTTCGGTGGGTTTGACGTCTGGAGTGACGATGTTCATGCCCTTGGGATTATTGATACCCAGAGACGCATCCACCACCACCAGCGGTCCGACCGCCAGGGTGTGGTGCCCGGCGGCGATGGCTATGAGTTTTTTGCTGCCGGGGATGGAGCGCGCGTCCTCCAGCGCCCAAGGATTGACGAAGTGCTGTTTAAAGATGGCATCCGCGCCGGTGCCGTCGGGCCGGATGGTCCAGATGGATTGGATAAAGGCCCAACTGCGTTCGTGGTATTCCCAACGGAGATAGGCCACCGTGCCGTCATCGAGGGTGTGAGGCAGGTAATCGCCATCTTTGTTCACGCTCAGCCGTCGGATGCCGCTGCCGTCGGGCTTCATCCCATAGAGGTTGCAGCTTGTTTCATCCTTGTCGAATTCGTTGCACTGCAGGGAAGTGCGGCACCGCTCGGAGACAAATACAATGTCGCCGCCCGGCGTATAAGTGGGATCCAGGTCGCTCCATTCACCCGAGGTGAGCTGTTTAAGGTTCCGCCCATCAAGGTCCATTTCGAAAATGTGGGTTGGCTCAACCGACCGGCGGAGCTGATAACTGCGGGATCGGTCCAGCCAGCCATCCGGCGGCTGCTCACTCTGTTTGCGCGCATAACCGAACACCACCCGGCTGGCATCCCACCACAGGTCCATGCCATGCACATGGCCGGGGCCCAGCGCGCGGTTCAGCAGGTAGCGGACCTTCAATGGACCGGATGCCGTCCCCAGGATCGAGGATAGCTTTTGTCCACTCGCCGCCGACAGGACGCACAGGTCGCCGCCTGGCCGGGATACCCACGGCATGTGGTTCAGGCAGACATCGGGATAGCTCTCCTGCGTAAAGCGCTTCACAAACAGGAGGCGGTCGAAATCCAGCGCCGGATTGGCAAAGGCGAGCTCGCGCACCCCCCATCGCGTTCGCAAATAGAGGGCGCGACAGGTTTCTTCGGTGGCGGCTTCAGGCTGCGATCGAAGTTGTTGCGCCGCCGCCTCCAGTTTTCGGAGCGATGGCGCGCAATCCACTCCCTGCTGGCGCAAATCCGCCGCCAGCTTCCGTCCACGTTCGATAAAAGCCGCTGTGGGATACTCCCGTTTCAGGCTTTGCGGGAGTTTGGCGGTGGACCATTGGCTTAGGCTGCTTTGATTGGCGGGTTGGTGCAGCGCGAGATTCCGCGAAGCGGAAGGCGCGCGGTTCGTCCCTTGGCCGCCGACCTCAGACTTCACCTCCGCCGGGTCCGTGGTCCCATACACCTCCACCTCGTCCAGGTGGAAAAAGATCGGCTGAGCGCTGGGGATTTGGAGGCGCAAGAATCGCCCGCGCACCACGTTTTCCTTGAAGGAGATTTCCAGCGGCGGGGCGCCGCTGATCCCTCCAAAATGCTGCCCTTTGGTCTCGTGACGCACCGTCCATTGCCGACCGTCCTCAGAGGTCAGGAACCGCAGGTTGTCAGCGTTGTGCAGGCCGGGAGCGTAATCCAGCCGGTTGAAGACGACCACGCGGCTGATGGCCGCGGTCTGGCCCAGGTCCACCTGCCACCAGGGGTCAGGTTCCAGGCCGGTGTGAAATGCGTACTTGCCGTCTTTGACGCCATCGCAGCCCCCGCGTGCATCGGCTTCGGTCGAAACCGCGCCCGCGATACCACCCTCGATGGCCTTCGCCTGCCGCAGCCAGTCCTCCTCAATCTGCTGGCGCAAGAGCTGGCTGCTCAGGTCCTCATCCCGCGGCTGCGAAGCCGAGGGAAGCGGCGCCAGGCCGGCCAACGCGAGCGCCGGCAAGGCCCAGAGCAACTGACTGGCCAAAATGAACGCGCGGCGGCAGCCGGAACAGGATGAGGTTTTCATAGCGACAATACAAACGCCGTCAGCTCGTCAATTTGGGTTTCCGTCAGGTGGGACGTTTTGCCGTGCTGATCGTCTTTGTTGCAGGTCGTCAAAACGTCACGCATGGTGGCTGCCGAGCCGTCGTGCAGATAGGGAGCTGTGCGCCAGCCCTCAACCAGGGTTGGGGTAAAAAACTTGTCGCCCGGTTTATCGAACTTGCCGCCGGTGCCCACATCGTATGGTTTGAGGTCGGTAAAGAGGCCCGCTGGATGACAGGCGGCGCAACCAACCTTGGAGTTCGTGAACAGTTTCTTGCCACGGGCAGCCGCCCGGGAAAGCCTGCCCTTTTCCAGATAGGGGCTAGGCATGGGTTTCAAGGATTCCAAATACTGGTCCACGGCTGAAGTGGTCGCTTCGGGGGGGACGGCGAAGAGGATGTAGCGAAACCCGGCGCGAACCGCCAGTTGGGCATTGGCGCGGGTGCCGAGCGCCATGTTCGGCGGCGTTTTGTGGGCGAACAACAGGCTCCGGGTGTTCTTGGGATTGCCGGGGCCGTCATTGAGCAAATCCCAGTTGAGACCATCCACCCGGGCGTCCGAAGAGTGGCAACTGGCACAGCTTTGCCAGCCTTGGAAGCAAAGTGACCCGTCATTGAAGGCTAGCTCTCCCTGGCGAACGACCGACAGCGGCTGTGCCGGGCCGAGGGCAATCGACCGGGGAACGCTGGCGGGAGCATCCAGATCCACCACGCTTAAGGAATCCGAAAAATAGTTTCCGATGTACGCTTTGCCGCCCAGGATGGCCAGCGCGCGGGGGCCCTTTTGATCCAGCTTGAGGCGCTGGCGCAGCCCAGCCAGGAACGTGAGGTCGTTGGCCGCGGCCGGCGCAGACACCAGAACCGCGGAGGGGACGTTAGGCAAACGTTCGGCCTTGGAGTCGCGGGCGGTTTGCCCCCCCCCACCCGGGTCCACTCCCGGTGGGCGCGGGAGCACGGAATTCCGTCCCGCGAGCTTTTGCAGCAGGCCCGGCGCATCAATAATGGAAAGTTCGTGGGTGCCGGCATGCGTGACACAAATTCGCAGGCCATCCGCCGTCCAGGCCACCGCCCAGGGATTGGCTGCGCCGCTGTCGATGTTGTCCAGCAGCACCGTGTCCAGCAACTCCTGGCGGCTGACGTCGATGAGGCCCAGGGCGTTGTTATTAATCCAGCCGCGCTCAATTTGCGTGGTGGGGAGATGAAACTGCCCCAGCACGAAGGTTACACCGGCCAATTTGCCATCGGGCGACATGCGGACGTCACGCACGGAGGTGCTGCCGCTGGGCAGCGGTATGTTTTTGATGACCTT
>JBBQYD010000529.1:0-3967 GCA_038209025.1 Verrucomicrobiota bacterium
GCAAGGAGGCTTATAAGTCTATGCATAATAGGCCGGGAAGCGTTCAACTGATCGATCAAGGTTCATTCTTCTGCACGCATACAGGCGCTTCGGCGGTTAAACATTCGAAACTCATGCCTTAAGGGACGTTGCTGCGCTCTAATCCGCGATCACCTTAAAATACTCATGAGCGTTGGACGTCAGAATCACTTGTGTGTTGCGTGGCGGAGTCCCCTGAATCCCCGAGATGTAAGTGCGGAAGTTCTCAATGTCCTCGGAAACCTCGATACGATAAGTGAGGTTGGTGGTGCTGGGCCACGAAAGCAGCACCTGCCCGGGAACCGAGTCGAGCAACGTTCTCATGTTGAACTTCGAATCCGCATCATTCGGGTCGGTGCCGGTAAGATACTCCTGGTAATTGGTTAGACCATCAGCGTCGGCGTCCAGCTCTTTCCGGGCTTTCGTTTCCGACAGAAAATGCCAACGCTCCCACCAATCCGGCAAACCATCCTGGTCCCGATCCGAATCACTCACCAGCAGGGTGGGATCGCTCAGGCACACTGCATCCGCAATGACATGGCCGGTGGTGTTCGAAGTGCCGAGCACGATCAGGGCTGTGGCGGGGTTGAAATCGAAGACGCCCAGACTGACCCACCGGGAACCGTTAACCTGCTGGTTGACCGTTTTCACGATGGTGTTGGTTCGGCCTACAACAGTCACGGGCGCGTTTGTGGCCCGATTATTGGACGCCGTCCAGCGCAGGAACACTTCATGAGATCCTGCATTCGTCAACGCCGGGCGAAAACTGACGGACTTTTGCCCCTTAAGCGCGTTGGCGTCGTGCAGGTAGTTAGTGCCGTAATAGCCGTTATCGTAGGTGGAGGACGTCCAGGCACCGTCGATGGTCGCTCCTGGATCCGCGTTGTCGATCACCGTGCCAATCATGGCGCGCGGGCGCTCAGGCCAGGATCCCCCGATACGCGCCTGCAGTTCAATAGTGCGATCGGCGCTGCGATAGATGTCACGAGGTTCAATACCGTATTGTTTGCAAAGGGCGGCTGCATACCCCACCGCCACGCCCATTTGGGCAGTGGTATTCTGCACGCGCGGGCTGCCCAGGCCGACGTGCGAGACGCTGATACAACGACCAGCCATCATGAGGTTCGGCACATTACGGGAGTAGAGGCTCCGGAACGGATAATACCACTTCGCCACAGCCGTCGAGGTGTAAGTGGAGATATAACTCGTGGCAGTTGGATAATGCAGATCGATCCCCCAGGTTGCGGTACCGATGGCATCCTCGAAGTAAACGCCATTCGTAATGTCACCCTGGGTCACAATATGATCCCCCATCAGGCGCCGCGACTCCCGTTTGCCGGCCAGGTAGGGCAGGAAAGTGAAACCAAGAGTCGCGTTGGCAACGTTCTGCTTTGCGTTGTAGAAATTCCCGTAAATCGCCCGGAGCAGATGGTCGCGGATCTGTTCGGCGTTCTCGATCGTGTCGAGGTGCATGCCGTACTCCCAGTCCCAGTCTCCGCCGGTGCTGGCGCGGGTTCCGGAGATCTCCGTGGCCCAGGCCATGCTCATCGGAACGGCCGGAAACGCCACGTTGCTGCCCACATTCGCCGTGTTCCACATGAGTGAGTTGCCCATGGTCATTTGGTCGGCGGTGGCCGGCGCGCGCGACTCGCCAAATTCGGCGGCAGCCTCTCTGCCTATCCGGTAATCCGCGCCCGCCCAGTAGCCAATCCAGCCGTCCCCGGTGCAGTCGATAAATGTTGTCGCAGCGAACCGCCGGCGCTCGCCGGTGACCACGTGGCTGGCCTCCACGTATTGAATGCGGCCGTTGGAGTTGGTTCCTACCGCGCCAGCCTGCCAGAGCAGGAATAGCATCAGATTGGTCTCCGCCTGGAGCACGGCCAGGCGGTTGGTATCAGCGCCAATCGTGCGGCCGTCCCGGTTATTGAAAGCAAACGTGTCGATTTCATCCACAATCGGGCTGCGGATTTCGCCGCGCGTCGCCACCCGGATTTCCTGGCTGGCATTCCCCCCGGGGACGGCACGGTCATGGATCAATGCCACCCGCACGCCGGAGCGCGCGGCGGCCAGACTGGCGCAGCACCCCGCCATTCCACCGCCCACAATCACGCAATCGAACGTGTCGGTCTGCGAGGGAGTGCTGTTCAGGCCAGACACTGAGGCGCGCCAGAGCCGAAGAGCTTCCCCGTCATCGGGTGGTGCAACATTCGATCCTTTGATGAAAGCAATGGCATCGCAGCGCCCCTCGAAACCCGTCAAATCTCGGAGGGAGACGGCAACTTCACCGGCGGGGATCTCCACCGTGCCGCCATCCTGCCAACTCCACGTCGCGGATTGAGTTCCGAAAACGTGGGCCATCTCAGTGCCGTTAACAGTGAGCTTGAAGCGCCCTGGGGCGTCCGGGTGCGCCGTCCAGTTTCGCGTGCGCACCCATAAATGGTACGCGCCCGCCTCAGCAAAACGCACTGTTGTTGATGCATTGGCCACTGGCTTGCCGCCACCGTGTGCCAATAAGAAAGGGGAACCCATCTGCGGCACAAACTGCGGATCTACCACCCAACCACCTGGATTCGCGAAACTCTCCGCTTCAACCAGGACAGCAACTTCACCGGGCGACGCAACGGCCGACGCAATCAACAGGGCAGCAACCAGCGCGGACGCTGCCCCATAACTCTTACAACGGGTTTCCATGGAAAAACAGGTCCAGACCATTATACTGCATACGTGGCAGTTTGGTAAACTTAGCGGCCTTCACCCATTCCACATGTCCGTCCAGGTAACCCTCGTTGGAACCGACCGGTTCACCGCGCTCAAAGTGGTTCACACCCCGAACATCGCCGGCTGCATCATTTGCGCGCAACCAGGACCCGGCCCACTTGCGATTGATGTCAGTCCACAGCAGACCCAAGTAGGGGCGGTCGGTGGTCTTAATGGCAAATACCGGCAGATGCGAACGGAGATTATCGCCGCCCGCCAAAGCCCCATTCCCGGGATAGTACTTGCTGATGTTTGCCACCTCGTTATAGGCCGGGTAGCCCGCCAGGTAGAACGTTCCAATGACAGCCGGATCGTTGGTGTTGCTCCCGCTTGAGAAGTACCAAAACGTGTTGTCAGCCTTGTTCCAGCTCAGATTGGAAGGGCAGTAGAAAGTATTCCTGGGAATCCGGTAACTTTGGACCATTTTGTCCCGAAACCCGCCGCCGATGTAGTAGGGAGCTTCCTGACCATCATTGGCAAAAACACCTTGGTTGTCATCGGCATCCATGATGCTGGCCAAGGTGAGTTGTTTGAGATTGTTCTTGCAGGAAACCCGGTGCGCCTGCTCCTTCGCACGCGCCAGGGCCGGCAACAGCATCGCCGCCAGAATGGCGATAATCGCAATCACAACCAGTAGTTCAATTAAGGTAAATCCCCGGCTGGCAACTCCAGCACTGCCACGGAATCTGTTACGGATATTCACTTTCATAGATGTTGGTTTCTGCGCTGCTATTGAAACATTGCCGGCCCGCTGCTCCCCGCGCAGCAGGCCGGCGTGTGATCGTGAAACTAAGGGGAAATAAGACGGAAGAAGACCGTCCCGTTGGCTGCATCAAAAGGAACCGCCACCGGGCTGGCTCCGCCGCCCGGATAATCCACCCAGTTCATGCCAATTCCCATGGAGAGGCTATTGGTCTGGACCTGCAACCGGGCACTTCCTGTCCACGAAAACTGCAAGCCTGTTTCGGTTTTCGCGTAGCCCAGGGTCGGTATCACGGGTGCTGCTGAGAGGGTCAACTGGCCGGTGGCTGGATTGAAGCTTCCGCTCAAGCCCATGCTCGAGGGCAGAACCTGCACAGAAGTGAAGTTGCCGGTCTTCGCCCCGGCCGCCGCAACCAGATTAAACACCTCTCCGACGGCTATTGCCGCTCCGGTCTCATTGATCACCACCAGCTTGCCGCCATAGGTGATA
>JBBQYD010000530.1:0-3951 GCA_038209025.1 Verrucomicrobiota bacterium
GGCTTCGTCACCCTATTGGAACGGCCCTCAACTGAGCGGGGCGGTGGTAAGCTTCACGGTCAAGGCGGTTGATTGGCCGGGGGGCAGATGGATGCTGTTGGGGCCCACGTTACCTGATTCCACGCAAACCATTTTCTCGTATTCCTCGTTGCCGAAGTCAGGCATGCGCTGAGATTTGGCGATCCATGGATTCCAGACGACGGTGGAGTTTGAACCGGATTTCTCGACGATGATTTTGCGGCCGAAACGGGGGTCAATGATTTCGACCGGGCCGGTGGCATCCAGATAAACGCGATCCACCTCGGCGCTGATTCGGATGGCCTCGTCAGCCTCGGTTTTGCTGGCGAAACTGGCTACCTGATCCAAGTAGGAGTGACCCTTGAGGCCGGTAATTGAAATCGCGGTGGCGTCGCTAACTTCGAAATAGGTGTGGAGGCAGGTTTCAAAGACGAGTTCTTCGGTTGAGCGGTTCCTGACCTCCAGTTGCATCTGGAGGGACTCGCTGACGCTGACGGTATATTCCGCGCTGAACGCTGGGAACGCGGCGGCCTCCGGGCAAGTTGGGAGGCGAAAACGGGCGATCACGCTGCCCTTGTCGTCGAAGGACACTTCCTTCAGCTCCCACGCCCGGGTGCGGGCAAAACCGTGCTGTCCCATGCCCTCACGAAAGCCAAACCAAGGCAGAATGACGGGAACCCCGCCGCGAATGGGCTGGCCGTTCTCGAAACGGCTGCATTGACTCATGAACAGGACCGGAGGTTCGCCGTTCCGGATGAACCGCGTGACCTGAGCGCCGTGCAGAAAAACCTCGGCGGTGCTCCAGGGGGTGGTGATCTCGAGGATGGGCAGTTCTCCCTGGCCCTCGAGAAACGCAACTCTCGCGGGCCCGCCAGTTTGTGTCACGGATTGCAGTTTGTTCGGTTCCATAATAGTGCCTCTGGAAGTTTTATATCATCACCCGCATTGGAATTACCATCAGAATTTTGTTTTGCCGCAAAGTGTTTGGGCATAACTTTGGGCCATGAACAAATTTGTGCTCTCCCTCCTGGGCTGTTATGCGCTTGCCGCCAGCGGCCTGGCGGCCTCCCGCCCGAACATCCTGTTCATCATGACGGACGATCACGCGGCGCACGCGATTAGCGCGTATGGCAGCAAAGTCAATCACACACCGGAAATGGACAAACTCGCGGCCAGCGGGGCGCGATTTGACCGCTGTTTCGCGGTGAACTCCATTTGCACGCCGAGCCGGGCCACCATTTTAACCGGCAAGTACAGTCACCTGAACGGGGTGCCCACTTTCAACCGGTTCGATGGTTCGCAGCCCACCGTGGCGAAATACTTGCAAAAGGCGGGGTATTACACCGGGATGCTGGGTAAATGGCACCTGGGCAGTGATCCCACCGGGTTTGACCGATGGACCGTGCTGCCGGGGCAGGGCGCCTATTATGATCCGGCCTTTCTCGAGCCGACCGGACGCCGGGTCATCAAAGGGTATGCGACCACGATCATCACCGACCTGGCGATTGATTTCCTGGACAAGCGCCCCAAGGATCAGCCGTTTTTCCTGATGTGCCATCATAAAGCGCCGCATCGCTCATGGGAGCCGGAACCGCGCTATCAAGAGGAGTTTGCGAAGAAAGTGATTCCCGAACCGGCCACACTCCGGGACGATTATGCCACCCGCACGGACGCGATTCGGGAGTGCCGACAAAAAGTGTTCGGGGACTTAAATCGCCGGGACCTCAAGCTGACCCCGCCCGCCGGCATGGCGGGGCCGGCGCTACAAGCGTGGTTGAACCAGAATCCAGACGTGGTGGAAGTGGTGGAGGACGGGAAGACGAATACGATCCGTGGCGAGGAGCTTAACAAGTGGAAGTACCAGCGTTATATGCGCGATTACCTGGCTTGTGTGCAATCCGTGGATGACAGTGTGGGCAGGCTGATGGCTTACCTGGAGCGGGAAAAGTTGCGCGACAACACGGTGGTGATTTATACCAGTGACCAGGGGTTCTTCCTGGGCGATCACGGGCTTTATGACAAGCGGTTCATGTATGAGCCATCGATCAGAATGCCGTTCCTGGTGCGCTGGCCGGGAGTGATCAAGCCGGGCAGGCAAGATGATCATTTGATCATCAATGCCGATTTTGCGCCGACCTTCATGGCGATGGCCGGCTTGGACGTGCCAGTTGACATGCAGGGGCTCAACCTCGTGCCGCTGTTCAAATCGGAGGCCCCGGCGAATTGGCGGACCAGCTTTTACTACCGTTATTATCATGATCCGGGCGATCACAATACCCGCGCTCACTATGGGGTTCGGACGGCCACGCACAAGTTGATGTACTTTTGGAAGTCGGATCAGTGGGAAATGTATGATCTGCAAGCCGATCCTGAGGAGATGCGGAACATCTATGGAGATCCCCGGCAGAAGGACGTGGTGGAAAAACTCAAACGGGAGATGTTAAGGCTTAAGAAAGAGCTGAAGGACGAGGACCAGTTTGCGCAGCAGCAGCCGCCGCACGATGTTTCCGGGCAACCCGCTCCAGGAGTCGGCAAGAAGAAACGGAATTGATCGGACAACCCGCCTGCGGGGACGGGCAGGGGGCGATTGGAAGGCGGCGAGCCATTGGCTTTCCCCGCTCCGCCGGCGTGGAAAGCCAAAGCCCGCTTGACGTCCGCAAGTTTGGCTGGCACCGTTTGCGTGCTGGCAGCCAGCTTAGCTCAGTGGTAGAGCAGCAGTTTTGTAAACTGCGGGTCGCCGGTTCAATCCCGGCAGCTGGCTCCACTTCATCTCTTCGCCGCACCCTATTGTAATTAACTTGTGGGGATTTTCCGCTTGGGCCAACGGGCTCGGCGAAACTTTCTTCGTGTCCCGGTGTTGTCTAAAAGTGGAACACGGATCCAAAAACAGGACAGTGGCGCATCCGCAATACAGCGGAGTCCGTGTCGGGCAATAACGGAATTGCCCGGAGTGCCGCTGTTTTGATAGAGTCAGGAAGCGGTTAGCAGTCGGCAATACGTGAACGCTAAATGTAATAATAATAACCGCCGATTGCTTCGTTCACACCGCGTGATAGGAAATGCAAATATGAAGATCACCAAATCGGGCCTGAAGTCAGGCTTCACACTGGTTGAGATCATGATTGTGGTAGCCATCATTGGGATGCTGGCTGCCATCGCGATCCCAAACTTCGTCAAGGCGCGTAATACGGCCCAGGCCAATGCCTGTATCAGCAACATGAGCCAGATAGATAGCGCGATCCAGCAATGGGCCCTTGAGAAAGGCAAGAAGGATGCCGATGCTCCTGTCTCTGCGGAGGTTGCGGAGTACATCAAGAGCCGCCGCATGCCCACCTGCCCAGCTGGCGGGGACTACATACTCGGGGCGACAGTCGCAACCATGCCGGCTGTGACATGTCCCAACGCGGCAAGCACGCCGCCCCACGTTCTGCCGCAGTAAACAGCTTTCCAAGCTGGCTGGAATTCCAAACCCGGGACTGGTTCCCGGGTTTTTTATTTGGAGGCGGCCATACCCAAACTGAAGGCTTATGATCGGTCAAGGGATAGGCCGGGAACGGTTCAGGCCGGAGGTTGGAGGCAGAGACAATCACGTCGGAAGGGCTGTCGGTTTAGAAGTTGGCACCATGTATGCTTTTGCATGAGGTGCGGATGCGACAGGCAATAAGTGAACAAGTCCGCACTAATAAATAGTAAACCGCCGGTCGCAGGGTTCACGCCGCAATAACCAGAAGACAGAAAGTTAATATGAAGATCAATAACAGTAACAAGCTCGCCGCCGGCTTCACCCTCGTAGAAATCATGATCGTTGTCGCGATCATCGGCCTTTTGGCTGCCATTGCGATTCCCAACTTCGTGAAAGCTCGTAATACCTCCCAGGCCAATGCCTGCATCAACAACATGCGCCAGATCGACAGCGCGATTCAGCAATGGGCG
>JBBQYD010000531.1:0-3945 GCA_038209025.1 Verrucomicrobiota bacterium
CCTGATCAACTGGAAGTCGCACGAGCCTTTCGTGAGTGGCGTCAAAGCTCGCCCCAGACTGGCGGCATCCCGCGACCACGCCCGCTGACAAAAAAGGCCGAGGATCTCAACCGGGTGGAGCGGCTGTTCGGCGCGCCGCACTTTTACTTGTGGGGTCCCGCGTTGTTCAGCCGTCATGATGTCCCCGGCAGCAATTGGCTGGCCTTCGCGCGTGGGCTGCGGGATGCCCCTCCGAATAGCCTCGGCGCGCGCGCGGTTGGCCTCTTCCCGGCAGCCCAGCGTGATGCTCTTCGAGAACTGGCGGAGGCCCAATGGCCCATGGCCTCTTTGACGGTGGGCGTGGCCGCCTCCATTGATGCGTTGCTGGCCGATCGCCGATGGTTGGAGCTTCCCGCCAAGGTGCCGGCAGTTGAGGTTGTCAGACGCAACCGAAGCGCATTGGCCGCAGCTTTCGCGGAGTTTGTTGCGCCTCAGGACTCCTGGGGTGACGGGTTGTCCAGCTCCCTTCTGAAAAGCCTTCAGGCGGCGGGAATCTCCCGCGCACTGTTGGTGCTAAGCGATTTGTACGGGCGCTCCCCGAGGCCTGAGGTGGTCGCCCTGGCGGACCAGCTTGGCTATTTGTTGGGGCCCTACGATTCGTATCATTCGATCCATTCGCCCGATGCCGGACCGGACAACACCTGGGAAACGGCCCAGTTTGACCGAACTGCCTATGAAAGCGGACGCATCCTGAAGGCGGACGGATCCGGCCGTTCCGGGTTCAAAGGAAGGGGTTATTATTTCTCACCCAAGGCCGCCTGGCCCTATGTGCAAAAGCGTGTCGGCGGCATCCTCGAGCAGACACCCTTCTCCGCGTGGTTTGTGGACTGCGATGCCACCGCCGAGTGCTTTGACGATTACAGCACCGGTCACCGAGCCACGAGAGTCGATGATATTAACTCGCGGCGGCAACGGTTAAGCTGGCTGGAAACGGAGCACCGGTTGGTAGTGGGCAGCGAAGGCGGCTCGGCGCTTTTCGCCGATGTCATTCATTTTGGGCATGGGGTGCAAACACCGTACCTGGGACATCTCGATCCCGCTTTCCGCGATCCAAAAAGCCCCCACTTTCTCGGCCGGCATTGGCCGCCCGACGGACCGCAGCAGTCTTTCCAGCCGGTCCCTGTCCCACCCTCGCTCCGAAAGCCGTATTTTGACCCGGCAGTTCGCATACCGCTTCATCGGGCGGCTCTGGGCGACGAGGTGGTTGCAACTCACCACTGGAGCTTTGATTCCCTGAAACTCAGCGATGTGTCCACCGTGCGGGAATTGCTTGAAATCTCCACTATGTCGCCGCCCATGTATCACTTGAACCGGGAGCATTGGCCCAAGCGACGCCGCCAGATTCTCCGGCACCTGGCGTTTTGGGGGCCGTTGCACCGGGAACTGGCCTCCGCTCCCCTGACCAGGTTTGAGTGTCTCACGGACGACCGCCTGGTGCAGCGCACCACGTTTTCCTCCAGGAAAGGACCCGTCACCATCACCGTGAATTTCGGGGAACGCGCACAGGCCGGGTTCCCTCCTCATTCAGCCACCGTTGGCGGTTCGATCTCAGTGCCACAAACCATCTACCGGGCAGGCGACGGGGCCTGACGAATCATTCGGGTCAACGCATGCGCTCAACCTAAACGGAGCAGTCTGAGAGGCTGGCCAGCGCGGCAACTATTTGGCATTGTCGCGGATGCCATTACAAATTGCTCCCCTTTCTGCTCACCTTTTGGGTGAGACATTTTTTAAAAGCCGAACTGCCAGGACATTCCCCCAGATGCGCGGCGGTGCAAAAACCACCAAGGCTGCTCCACATCTTCGCCACACCAGTCACTAGCAGGATCACCCGCAACTGTGAACTCGGCGTTATGCGTCTTATGACTTCACGTGTCGGCGCGCTCTTCGATCCGGAGCCGCTCGACAATCGGACGGGGGGCGGGCGTCCATTCGGCACCGGACCAAAATTCCGCTTTGCGATCCGGGCCGAGCCGCGCGGGAATGCCCACCGCGCGGAGCGTGGCAACGTATAGAATTTCAAAATCGCCTGGTGTGGCGCGTTGCTGCGCCAGCACGCGTTCGGGGGAGACTGGGGCGCGCGCCTCGTCGCTCACCGATACGCGGCCGCGCAGAAAGCCAGCCACCACTGCCGCCACCGCCGCCGGCGATTCCTCCTTCCGAATGCGCAGGCGGCAATGCTCCCAAAGCGGCCTCCGCCAGTTCAAACCCGCCGCGGGAACACCATCAATCTTCGGCGATAAAACGAACTCGCGGAACAACGGCTCGCTAAGTTTCCACGCCACCAGCTCACGATTGTAGCGGGCCAGGCGCAAGTGATCGAGCAGCGCCTCGAACCGGTCCCCGCTCCAATCCACCTCGCGTCTTAGAAAATCGAAGTCCGGCTGTTCCTCGGTGTTAATCAAGACCTGTCTTGCCCAATCCAAGGTGCGGGTGGTCGCGCGCAGCCTGGGCAGCCCCACCTGCACTGTCGTCACGGCCAGGGCCGCCAAACCTGACAGGAGGGCCAATCCCACCAGGGCACGACTCGCCAGGGCACCCCGCCCCCGGGAAGTTTCCACACGCTTCGCCCCCGCTGCGGTTCTGGCTGCCGGTTCCGGGCGCTCCCGCGCGGCAGCGCCCATCTCCAGGAACACCCAGGCGAAGACGCCCCCTGGCCACGCCAAAAGACCGCCATCAAACCACGCACCAACGAGCAGACCCAACCCCGCCGCCCCGCACCAACCGGCGGTCGAGCAAGCCCTCGCGTCCTTCCGCCCCGAAAATCCGAGCGAAATCCAGAAATACCATGCCAGGCAGACCAGCGCCGGCACCCCCATCGAGGCGCCAATAACAAGGTAGTCATTGGTCTGGAGCGCCCCGCCTTCCGGCACGCGTGGGGGTCGGTAATGGGAACCGTACATGGGCTCAGCCACGGCCCAGCCCACCCCGGTCCACGGATGATCCGCCATGATCTGCAACGCGCCAACCCATGCCGCCGTCCGGTTCCTCCAGGAGAAATCGTTGGGATTGGCCGCCGAGAAAGCGCGCCGCACCGGGGCGATCTCCGTGCCGCGCCAGGCCCAGAAGGCCAGGATGAGCAGGGAAAGGATGAGCACCGGGACGGCGAACGGACGCAACCGCGCCCCCAGGGATGGTTGTGTCCCTCCGGAGCCGGCGACAGTCTCCGGGCCCGTCCCAGGGTTCGCGGCGGCGCGGCATCGATAGAACTGCCAGACCAGCGCCACCACTGTTCCCAGCCACGCACCGCGGCTGTAACTGCGCAACAGGCCAAACGCGAGCACGGGCAGGCAGAGCCCGCAGACCAGCGCATGGGCGCGCAGCACCCAGCGCCGGGAGTGCGTGCCCGGCGCTTCCCGCCACCAGCCAAAGATGCCCCCCAGCGCCAGCACCACCCCAAGGCTCATCATGAGCCCGAACACATTCGGGTTGTTCCATATCCCCGTCCAGCGGCTCACGTCCCGATAGAAGAATTCCAGTCCCGGCGCGCCGCGGAACACCACGGACGCCGTCAGCAGGGTCACCACCCAAAACGTGAGCGGCAGCACCGGACCTGCCGTTCCGGCGCTTCCCCTGCCGGTCGAATCATTCGCCCGTTCACTTGCGGAGGCCCACTGCTGCCACAACCCCATCCCCTGACCGGCCACCACGCCGAAACCGAACAGCACGCTGTATTGGTCAAAAACCAGCCCCCGCCCGAACCAGGCAATGACCACGGCGGCCATCGCGAAAAGCAACGCGCCCAACCGCAGCTTCTCCAGAAAACCCGCCGCCATCCCCCGGTAGCGCAACCACATCAACCCGGCCGCATACGAGAGCAGGCACACCAGGCTCATCCCGCTGATCCACGGGTCGCGCAACGCCGCTTCCACCTCCTGCCGCCACACCGCGACCCAGAGCGGGCCT
>JBBQYD010000532.1:0-3943 GCA_038209025.1 Verrucomicrobiota bacterium
GCGAGCATGCTCTTTTGCCCGATGGCTTGCTCGACCTCCTTGCCAAAGAGGTAGAGCCCCCAGGAATTGAACAGAATGTGGAGCAGACCCGCATGCATGAACTGGAACGTGAACAACTGCCACAGGAAACCGCGGCCCAACCCATGCGTGCTCAGGGCAAAATAGGCATCCAGGGGGAACTGTGAAAACCGATATATGGCATTCTGCAGGAGGAAGGCGGCCAGGTTGGCCACCAGGAGCAGCATCGTCATTGACCGCCGTGTATCGAACGGGGTCTCGCGCATATAATATCGATCATCCAACATAAACGTAACCGCTCCAAATTAGACGCGAATGGGCAAATCTTCAAACGGGCTTTTAACCTCAACTCACCAAACCGGGGCTGAATCAGGCAAATAACTCGCTGGTCCCGCCGCGGAAAGCCTCCCACCCGGGCCCGTGAACCTGCGACTCCAGCTTACCCTCGCGCTCGACCGCCAGCAAGGCCCGCGCTCCGGGGCGCAACCCGGCAATCAAGGCAAAATCCGCCGCCCCCCCGATCAGGAGGGCGGTCGAGAGCGCATCGCTTTCCGTGGCCGAAGGAACGACGATGGCTGACAGGACCGCCTGGCGGACCGTCTCTCCGGTGCGAGGGTCCAGCACATGGCCGAACCGGCGTCCCTCGCTTTCGAAGCACCGGCCCCAGACCGCCGAGACCGAGAGCGCTTCGTCTTTGATGGTCAGCGTGCCCAGCGCCGGGGCCGGGGGTGTCTGGCCGGCGTGACCGCCTTCCACGGCGATTTTCCAGCCCGGGGCCTCAGGCGGGCTGCCCAGGGCCTGGACGGTGCTGGTGCCGCCATGAAACAGGGCGGATTCGACCCCTCCCTCGCGCAGCACCTGCATGGCTTGTTCGATGGCAAAGCCTTTGCCAACGGCGCCGAAATCGAGCATCACGCCGGGCCGGGCAAATTGTACGGTTTGTTCCGCCGCATCAAGTTCCACCAGATGCATGCCCACCATTTGACGAGCCCGGGCAAGTTCCTCAGGATCAGGCATCCGCCCGGTTCCGCCCATGAATCCCCAACAGCGAACCAGCGGCGCGATGGTGATGTCAAATCGACCGCCGGTCTCGCCCCGCAGCCGGGCGCACCATGCCAGCAGCGAGAATACGGGCGGGCTCACCCGCACCGGTTCATAGGCTGCGCGGGCGTTCAGATGAGCAATCTCACTGCTGGGGCGATAAAGGCTCAGGCGCGCTTCCCAGCGTTGCACCTCGTCCAGCGCCTCTTCGCCGGCGGCCCGCAAGCCGGGGGCGGAGCGGCCATGCAGCGCGATTTCAAAACGCGTGGCCATGGCGTTGCGGGCAACGGTGATGGTTTCCATGATACGAAAAAGGCCCCGCAGCGACAGCCTGCGGGGCCTCTGGAGAATTGCCTCTGCGGACCTTAGGTCTGGTCGTTGCTGCCGTAGGTCAGCACCGGGATTTCCTTGCCGGCGGCATCCGTGACCTTGCGGGTCTTTTCGTCAAATAAGCAAGCGGCCTTCAAACGTTCTGACATCTCAGCCAGGGAGATGACCGTTTGCACCCTGATGGCGAGGTCGATATTGGCGTTGGGCATGGCGCCGGAACGAATGCAATCAAACCAGTTCTTCTCGTGAACCCGGATGTCTTCCGGCTGCAGGCCGGTGATCGTTTCCGGATCAACCTCCTCGGAAAACTCTTTTTCGGGCACGAGTTCAATGCGTTCGCCGCTGCTGCCGATGTTCATCGTGGCCTTGTGGCCATAGATGGCGAAGCCGGGGCTCTTGGCGTTCACCGTACTGCACGTGACCGTGATCATGTAGCCATTCGGGAACTCGGCCAGCAACTGGACGTGTTCAGGCACATCGCGAATCGGGGTATCCGGCGTGTTCTTGTCCGCCAGCACATTCTTGGTGGCAATGGACACCACCCGCACGGGGAACTGCGGGTTGCCGGAGGCGATCATCAGCGGGTGCAGGCGGTGCGGCACCAGGTCGCCCAGCAGGCCCGAGCAATAGGGATAATACTTGCGCCAGCGGTGGAACTGGTCCGCGCTGAAGGGAACGCGCTTCCTTACCGGTCCCAGCCATTTCTCCCAATCGATATTCTCCGCCTTGGACTCGGCTTCGATCATATAATTCCACTCGCCACCGACGCTGTTGCGGCAGTAGTAGCCCTGGCCCCAGACCAGGGTGCCGATCTTGCCGGCTTTGATGATGTCGCCGCACTTGTGCCAGCCGGCGGCGGAGCAGCCCTGGGAACCGACCTGGAAGATTTTGCCGGTCTTCTTGACCACGTCGTGAACCTTGAACGCTTCGTCCAGGTACCGGGTCATGGGCTTTTCGCAATAAACGTGCTTGCCCGCTTCCAGCGAGTCCATGGTCATCTGGGCATGAACCGGGTCGTGGGTGGCAATAAGGACGGCGTCGAGGTCCTTCTTTTCGAGCATCTTGCGGTAATCCACATACAGGTCGGCATCCGTGAGCCCGGCCTTTTCCTTGGCCCAATTGCGGCGTTTGTTAAAGACATCCGACGCGGCGATGATCTTGGTGTTGTTTTCGTTGGCTTTCTGGTGAATGCCCAGGAGGTGGTTTTGGCCGATGCCAAACCCGACCCCGACCACGCCCACCGTGATGCGGTTGTTGGCTCCCGCCACGTTGGCGGAAGGAGCCTGGTTTTGGCCATAAACCGGCACGCGCAGCAGCGGTGCGGCAGCCGCCACGGCGGCTACCGCGGCGGTTTTTCGAATAAAATCACGGCGCGGAAGCCCGGATCCAGGAGATGTAGGTTGCTTTTCCATAATCAAAGTTCATTCACATGGCATTCACTGCCAGTATTTGACGCAGCCTAGCTGAAACGTATTCGGGGTCAATACCACAAAATCCTGAAATCCGTCCGCCACCCGGGCTCGCGCCGGCCAGCCGCCCCTAAGTTTTCCATATCAGCCTTCCGCCGGGGCGTCTGGTGCGCCGCTACTTCAACGCCGCCCAGACCCGGTGGACATCATCATGGTCCTCAAGCTCTTGAAGAAAAGCACCCGCCTCGCTCCGCTGCTCGTCGGAAAGCTCGGGGAACTGTTTGGGGACATACCCGAGTTCGCTCGTGATCACCGTCCAGCCGTGTTGCGACAGCCATTTGGAGACGCTATGCATGGCGGTGCGGTCGGTGAGAAACCGGGCGCCGGCCGCGCCTTCAGGGACATCGTCGTTTTGGTCGTGCGCCAGGGCTTCCACCTCGTTGGCTCCGGCTTCGATGCCCGCGCCTTCCAGGTCGGCTTTTGGATCGGCGTGGTAGCCCTCCACAATCCCGGTATGATCGAACAGAAATTTATTGCTGCCGGTGGTGCCCAACTGCGCCGCGCGAAAAATATGGCGAATCTCCGGCGCGGTCCGGTTCACGTTGTCGGTATAGACCTCGATGATCACCGGCACCTTATGCGGCGCGTAACCCTCGAAGACCACGTGGTCCATCACCAGTTTCTCCTCGCCCACTCCGGCGCCCTTCTTGACGGCGCGTTCAATGACGTCGCGCGAGACGCTCTCCTTGCGCGCCTTTTCCACGGCCGCCGCCAGGCGCGCGTTCGCCTCGACATCCGCGCCGCCCATCTTTGCGGCAACCATGATTTCCCGTACGATTTTGCCGGTGGCTTGTGCTTTCTTTTTTGAAGCCACCGCGCGTTTGGCATGCAACCATTGACGTCCCATGCCGCAAGCTTAGCAAAACCACCCACCCGGATTCAAATGCGTTCGGCGGCGGGGACATTCCAGTGCTGCTCGACCGTAGGGGGTGCTCGACCGCACCAACCTATTGGCGAACCCCGTTAGCGAGGCCCACGCCCAGTCCTGACCGCGACCACCGGGCGTTTCACGCTGCATTCTCCCACCCCGCGCCATTTCTGTTCCCGCTTGCTTCTTTTCTTGGCGCCTTTGTTGTTCAATCCCC
>JBBQYD010000533.1:0-3940 GCA_038209025.1 Verrucomicrobiota bacterium
CCACCACCTGGAACGCCACCGACCTGAAGGATTTCCCGGTCCAGATTGAGGCGACGGAAAAGGGCATGACTTCGCTGCTGCGGTTCAAGGACGTGCGTTTCAGCAAACCCGAAGCCACGCTGTTCGATGCGCCATCCGGTTATCGGGAGTACAAGAGCATGGCCGAGGCCATGCAGGCGATGATGGGCATGGGCGGCGCGGGGCCCAAATAGGGTCCCCACAACTGATCCCCGCACGCGCCGAACTCTCCCTGCTCATGAGGATCTCCAATTTGAATCCGGATTCAGACATTGGAGCGACCTCCTGGTTCGTCGAACTGGAGGGGCACCGCCTCTTGATGGACGCGGGGATTCATCCCAAACGCGAAGGCCGCGAGAGCCTGCCCTTGTTTGACCTGGTGAAAAACCAGGAAGTTGACGCCATTGCCATTACTCATTGCCACCACGATCACGTGGGCGCTTTGCCGGTGGCGCTGAGGCACTTTCCCAAGGCTCACGTGCTCATGACGGAGCTGAGCTATTTTCTGGTGGAACGGGTGCTGCACAACTCGGTCAACGTCATGACGCGGCAGCGCGATGAGCTGGGCATTCGCGAGTATCCGCTGTATAGCCACAATGAGGTGGATGACATCGCCGCTCTGTTCCAAGGCTTCAAATACAACCGCGAAATCGATTGGGCCGCGTTTCATAAGGCGCGCGCGGGATTCCTCTCCCCTACCCTCGAATTCTACGATGCGGGCCATGCGCTCGGGTCGGCGGGCCTGATGGTGCGCGGCAAACAGGAGACTTTGTTTTTTACCGGCGATGTTTGTTTTCATGACCAGACGATTCTAAAGGCGGCCCGTTTTCATGATGTGCAGGCGGACGTGATGGTCATGGAAACCACCCGGGGCAACCGGGCGCTGCCCCCGAACTTCAGCCGCGAGGCGGAGATCGAAAGACTGGCGCAATCCATCCAGCGGGTGCTGGCGGGCAAGGGGTCGGTTTTGATGCCGAGTTTCGCCCTGGGGCGGACGCAGGAAATTCTGGCGCTCATGGCCTTGCTGATGGAGAAGGGGAGCATCCCCCGGCAACCCATTTACATTGGCGGACTGGGCCGGGTCTTCACCGAAATCCTCGACCTGCAGGCACATCGCACACATCGCCAATACCCGAACCTGCAACTGAACGAAGCCCTGAACCTGGTGGTGCTGGACAAGGGACAGGCGGAGAGCATGAAACTGACGGGTGGCCGCATTTTCGTGATAACCGCCGGCATGATGAGCGAGCATACCGCCGCGCACGATCTGGCGCTGCGCATGATGGGGGACGAACGCCATGCCATATTCTTCGTGGGCTATGCGGACCCGGACACACCGGGAGGCAAGCTGCGCGCCGCCCGCCAGGGCGAGAGATTCGTTTTCAGCCCCGGCGGAGGCGAAGTCACCCGCCTCTGCCAGGTGGAGGACTTTGACCTGACGGCGCATGCGAATCGAGAGGATCTGCTCGCTTTTGTGGGCGAGGTGGAGCCCCGGGTGGTATTGCTCGGGCATGGTGAGGAGGATTCCCGAAACTGGTTTGCCGAACAAATTCAGACGCGCTACCCACGGGTGCAGGTGATTCAGCCCAAACCGGGCGAGCAGGTTGACGTGTGAGCCGCCGAAATGCGCATTGGCTTATGGGGTGCATCCACTAAACTTCCGGGGTGATTGCTCTGATACTTTCTTTCGTGTTGGCAGCCGCGGCGGCCCTGCCTGCCCAGGCTCAGACCCACCCCGCAACCCCACCCGCCTCCGGTGTGGTTGCCGCCTCCGCCACGAACGCAGTGGTGGAGAAGGAATACCAGGCACTCCTGGCGGAAGACGACGCCGCGCAAGCCGAGGTTGATCGCTGGATCGTGGAGAACAACGCCTTTAAGGCCAAGGGAGCCGGAGCGCCCGATGCCGAGCTTAACGCCCGCATTCGCACGCGTTTCGACAAGGTCAGGAGCGGGTATGAGAGGTTCATTGCGGCACACCCTGACCACGTGCGGGCGCGCCTGGCTTATGGCAGTCTGCTCAGCGACCTCCAGGACGAACTCGGGGCCCGCGTACAATGGGAAAAAGCCCTGGAGTTGGACCCCGGGAATCCGGCGGTTTACAACAACCTGGCGGGCGCATACAGCGAGACCGGGCAGGTGGAGAAAACGTTCGAATTCTTTGCCAAAGCCATTGAACTCAAACCTGACGAGGCGCTGTACTATCACAACTTTGCGAACAGCCTCTGGGTGTTGCGCAAGGCCGGCCTGAAGTATTACAAGCTGGATGAGCAGCAGGTCTTCACCAAATGCCTGGGCCTGTTCAGCAATGCCTGTCGTTTAGACCCGGCCAATTTTCCGTTTGCATCAGACCTGGCTCAATCGTATTACGCGCTTCAGCCGCTGCCGTTTGAAACGGCTTTGAAGGCGTGGACCAATGCTCTGAGCCTTGCCCATGATGACCTGGAGCGGGATGGAGTCTTCGTGCATTTGGCGCGCGTCAAAATGCTCGCGGGCCAGTACAAGGATGCTCGCCGACAGTTGGGAGCCGTCAAGAACCCGAGTTACGAACGTTTGAAAACGAGCCTGCTGCTCAGCATCGAGGAGCGGGAGCACCCCAAGCCGGCGACTAATGCTCCGCCCACCGCAAACCCAGCCAAGCCTTAACCTCAATTCCGGGAGCCGCCAGGCAGCGGGACAAACACCGCGCACACGGGCGATCCGAGAGTAAGAGGCGCGCCGACCTGCTGCAACGCACCGGTTTTCTTGTTCACCCGGAACACGAGGAGGTTATCCGAGGACTGGTTTTCCGCGATCATCCACCGGCCTGACGGGTCGATGGCAAAATGCCGGGGCGCCTTGCCACCGGTCGCTTGATACCCGGCGGCGTCCAGGGTGCCGTTCTTCGCGTTTACCCTGAAAATGGCGATGCTGTCGTGCCCGCGATTGGAGCCGTAAACGAACTTCCCGCCGGGATGCACCGCGATTTCCGCGCAATAACTCTCACCCGCAAACCCCTGCGGCAGCGTGGAAAGCATCTGCTTCTCGCGGAGCGTGCCGGACCTGGCCTCCCAATCAAACACGGTGATTGAATTGCCCATTTCGTTGATTACGTAGGCGAACGGCTTGCGCGGGTGAAACGCCAGATGGCGGGGTCCCACGCCGGAACTAACGGAGGCACTCGGCGGATCATTGGGTGAGAGCATGGCTCGGAGGGGGTTCATTTGATATACCAGCACCTTGTCCAACCCCAGGTCACAGACCAGCGCGAAGCGGTTCCCGGGGTCCGGCACAATCTGGTGCGCATGGGGGCCGGTTTGGCGTTTCGGGTTCACGCTGGACCCGGTGTGTTGAATGTTCACGCCCGGTTCGCCCAAAGCCCCGGTCTTAAGCACCGGCACGGCCTGCACGCTCCCGCTGCCGTAATTGGCCACCAGTACGCAATTGCCCCGCTCGTCCAGGCTTAAGTGACACGGCCCCGCCCCGCCCGACGGTTGCTGATTCAGCAAACGCAGGTTGCCGGTTTCGGCTTCGATGCTGAAGGCGCTGACCGCCCCGGTCTTCGTGCCTTGAAAATCACTCATCTCCCCCACCGCGTAGAGGAACTTGTGGCTGGGATGGAGCGCGAGAAAGCTCGGATTCCTGGTTTCAGCCGCCAATTGAGGAGTGCTCAATTGCCCATTAGAGAGGTTGAAAACGGCCTGGTAGATGCCCTGGCTCTTTGGGCCGGTATAGGTGCCAAAATAAACCCGCATAAATTCATCCGCATGAGCGCCAACGCACGGCAGCAGCCACAAGGCCGAGGAAAAAATCACACTCAGACTGGCGCGATGGAATCGTTTCATGCCTCTTCAACAACCATTTTTTGGCACATTATGCAAGCGCTATGCACGCTCCTCCGGGGGGAACCCAGGGGCATTTCATCTGGAGTGCCCGCACGCCTTCG
>JBBQYD010000534.1:0-3930 GCA_038209025.1 Verrucomicrobiota bacterium
TTGCATATCGTTGGGGCGTGAACCGATTGGAAGCGTGACGCTGCCTGGCGCCCGCAACCTCCTGCTCGCCCACCATCTACCTGTTGGGAGGGCCGATCAGGAAAACGTCGCTGCTATCGTTAGTGTCATTGATGCAGGCACCCGTTCCGTCATTAAAGAACTCACATTGCCCAACGGCAGCACGAGTGTGGCCGCTATCGGCCTTTCTCCTGACGGGAAGATTGCCGCTGTGACACACTTAGTAGCCGCTTTCAACCGTGCTGCCACCGATGTCCGGCTCGGTTGGATGAACGCCAACGCCCTCACCCTTATCGACACCACCGCCCTGGAAATTCTCGGCACCGGGCTGCTCGATTCGCCCGGACGTGGCGCAGCCAATCCCTGGGAGCTGGCGTGGTCCAGCGATGGCGAAACTCTCGCCGTCGCTCTATCCGGTGTCCATGAGGTCAGCCTGATTGAATTCCCGCAGCTTGTGGAGGCCCTGAAGATGGCCAAAGCTTCCGGACGTTATCCGCAGCGCGGCATGCTGCGGCCCATGCCCGGCTATGAAGGATTGGCGGAACGGCTGCCCTTTATGGCCACTGGCCACCGCCGCATTAAGCTGCCACCGTCCGACCGGGGGCCGCGAACATTGTCTATCGTGGACGGAACGGTCTATGCCACCAACTACTTCTCCGAAAACGGGACCGCGATTGATCTCGCCACTGGCAAGGCAGTCTCGTTAGCTGGTCCTAATCCTGATAACCAGAAACCTGAGAGTCTGATCCGCAAAGGCGAGCGCCTCTTCCATGATGCCACTCTCTGCCTGGAGGGCTGGCAGAGCTGCGCCAGTTGTCATCCCGGCGGCGGGCGGATGGACGCCCTGAATTGGGATCTCGTCAATGACGGCTTCGGCAATCCCAAAAACACCAAAAGCCTCGTCTGGGCGCATAAGACCGCTCCCGCCATGAGCCTGGGAGTGCGCGACAGCGCGTCCAGCGCAGTCAAAGCCGGCATCCGGCACATCCTCTTCACGGAACCCGATTCCGAGACCGTCGCCGCCATAGACGCTTACATTGCGTCCCTCGAACCATTGCCCAGCCCGCATCTGGTGAACGGACAGCTTTCAGTAGCCGCCCGACGCGGTCAGAAGGTGTTTGTCCAAGCTGGCTGTGCCGGCTGCCATCCGCCGGGCCTGCTGACCGACCTGCAAGCCTACGACGTGGGCACCCAGGCTCCCTATGAGAAGAAAGGACTACAATTCGACACGCCCAGCCTGGTGGAACTATATCGTACCGCGCCTTACCTCCACGATGGCTCAGCCGCCACGGTAAAGGAAGTCATCACCACTCGAAACCCCGGGGACAAGCACGGGCGAACCCGACGGCTTGCCAATCTGGAAACAGAAGATCTGGTGGCCTACCTGTTGAGCCTGTAACGGCTTCCGGCCGAGGAACCGGCAGGTCCTCGGAGTTGGCGTGCTCGAATCTGCGCTTCGGTGTTAGTCCGCGTCAATCCGCGTGACTGCCACTGCCACCGGGCGGCATGTTACGAATTTAATTGGGATCGTAGTTTTGGCCGAAGTGCCATCGCAGAGATTTTTTCAGATAGCCACACTGGCATCGTGGTTGGCCGCCAAATAGCCAGGCACCGGTCGTCGAGCTACGACGCGATGCGCCGGTTGGAAGTTTTGCTCGCCGGGCGGCAAGGTTTTCCGCACTGGCACAAATAGAAGCAATGAGAACTGCATAGGATTTCAGTGTCTCTTATTACTATGATGACTGGGGCTTAGCCGGCTGCCAGCAGCAAGCCGGCCCGATAGGTGAGGAAGGCCAAACCCCAGGCGAGCACCCCCATGTAAAACCATTGAAAAAGCGGCCATTTCCAGGAGTTCGTCTCCCGCCGCACCACGGCAACGGTGGAAACACATTGCAGGGCGAATACATAGAAGACCATGAGAGTCAGCGCCGTTAGCGTGGTGTAAACCGGGGTTCCATCCGGACGAGTCTGCGCCCGCAACGCTTCCACGAGGTTCTTCCGGCCGGCCGATTCATCCCCATCATCAGCGACATTATAGACAATGGCCATCGTGCTCACGAACACCTCGCGCGCGGCAAAGGACGAGACGAGGCCAATGCCCATTTTCCAATCGAAACCCAACGGAGCAATGACCGGTTCCACCAATCGGCCGAGGCGCCCGGCAAAGCTCTGGCGCAGCCTCTCGCCGGACCGCTCAGACTCGAGCCTGGCAAGCTGCCGGGCGATGACCGCAGTCTGGCCGGGCGAGGTGGCGGCCCTGGCTTGGGCTTCCAGCGCCGCCCGGCGAGGCGCGAAGGTCTGCTCCACCTTTCCCTGAGGGTACGTGGCCAGAAACCAAAGCACGATATTGATGCCTAGAATCACGGTCCCCGCCTGGCGCAGGAAGATTTTGGAACGATCCCACATGTGACGCGCCACGACGCGCAGCAGCGGCCGCTTGTAAGGCGGTAATTCCATGATCAGCAGAGGCGATTCTCCCTTGAGCAACGTGTTCTTGAACACCCAGGCCATCAGCAGCGCCATGGTTGCGCCCAGCAAATACATGGCCAGGAGGGTCAGGCCGGTGAGTTTCAAGAAACCCAGTACCTTGATGTCAGGAATGCAGGCGGCGATCAGAATGGTGTAAACCGGCAAGCGGGCTGAGCAGCTCATGAGCGGCGCCACCAGGATGGTTACCAGCCGGTCCTTGGGGCTTTCAATCGTCCGCGTGGCCATGATGCCGGGAATGGCGCAGGCAAACGAGCTAAGCATGGGGATGAAGCTCTTCCCGTGCAGTCCCACCTTGCTCATGAGCCGATCCATCAGAAAGGCCGCCCGGGCCATGTAGCCGGTGTCCTCGAGAAAGCCGATGAACAGGAACAGGAGCAGAATCTGCGGCAGAAAGACCACCACCGCGCCCACTCCCGCAATGACACCGTTGACCAGCAGACTGTTCAAATCGCCTGCCGGCACCAGGTGGCCCACGGTTTTTCCCAGCCAGTTAACCGCTGCCTGCAAGGCATCCATGGGGATGTGGGCAAAGGTGAATATGCCCTGGAACATCAGCCCCATGAGGGCCACAAAGATGGCTGTGCCCCAAATTCTGTGGGTGACCACCTTGTCGATGCGGTCACTCATTGTTTCGCCGGCGGGGGAAAGTTCCGTGGTGGCTTCCTGCTGGATGCCGGCGATGCACGAGTAACGGCCCTCAATGACGGAGCCCCGCCAGTCCAGGCCGGCCGATTCCAGCCGCTGGCGGGCCTCCTCCACAGCCGTGATCACCGGCGGCGGATAATGCGCCGCGCTGGAGGCCAAAGCCCGTTCATTGCTTAGAATCAGGAGCGCCTCCGCGGCCGCGGGCGCGAGCCGCTCCTGATAGGTTGCCGCCAAAAGCCGGGCGATCTGGCCGGCTTGCTCCGCCAGCTCCTTCGGAACATCGCAGAACACCCGGGGGGGAGGGACCGCTGGGTTGCGCAACCCAGCCACAATGCTCGTGCGCATCTCGGCCACCCCTTGGCCGGTGCTGGCCACCAGTGGCACGACGGGCACTCCCAGGGAACGTGAAAGAATTTCAGCATCGATCTGGTGCCCGTTGGACTCGGCCACATCGATCATGTTCAGCGCCACGATGGTGGGATATCCCAGTTCGATCACCTGGGTGGCGTAATACAGGTTTCGTTGCAGATTTGACCCGTCCACCACCACCACCACCAAAGCCGGCGCCGGCAATTCCGGCAAACGGTTGAACAACACATCCCGGGATATCTGCTCGTCCAACGATTGGGGACTGAGGCTGTAGGTTCCCGGTAAATCCAGCACGATGGCGTGAACCCCGGAGGGGCCAGCGCGGCGAACACCCCTTTTCGGCTCTACAAATGCTGGGTGCATGAAGGTGGCATCAGCACGCCTTTGATTGTTCACTGGCCGGCCCGC
>JBBQYD010000535.1:0-3915 GCA_038209025.1 Verrucomicrobiota bacterium
CCCCGTGCAGGCAACCAAGGCGTAGCCGTTCCTGGCCGCCACCTTCTCGGCCATACCGCCGGTGGGGGAGACCGACAACGCCACCGGCACCGCAGGGTTGGTGATGCTGAAGACCCGCAAGCCACCCGCCTGAGCGGCAACAAAGACCAGGTCGCCAAAAACATCCACTCCCTGCGCCACTCCGCCGCTCACCGGCACTGAGCCCACCGAAACCGGGACCGCAGGGTTCGTGAGGGAAAGCACCTGCAAACTGCTGGAATCCGCCACATAAAGGTAGTCACCCGCTATTGCCAGGTCATAAGAAAACCCGGGGGTGTTGTAGCCCCCCACCCGCACCGGCACGGCCGGATTGGTGATGGAAATCACCTGCACGCCCGCGTTATAGTCCGCCACGTAAGCATACTCCCCCCGCAAGGCCACGGCGTACGAATCACCCGTGGTGTCGTAGCCGCCCACGACCACTGGCGCACTTTGGTTGGTCACGCAGACCACTCTCAGGCCGTTCCCGCGATTGGCCACATACGCATAATCACCCGCCACCGCCACATCATAGGAGAATCCCGGAATCGCGCAGCCACCCACGCTCCGGGGGGCGGTAAGGTTCGTGATCGAAACGATCTGCAAGCCGGCGGCGTCATCCGCCACATACGCATAGTTTCCGGCCACGAAAACTCCCCGGGCCGTCCCCGCCGTTTCGATTCCTCCCAGGCGCGTGCAATTAGTCGGGTTCGAAACATCCAGAATCGCCAGGCCGCCGTTGCCCAACCCCACAAAAGCCGTATTATCCACGAGGTACAAGTTATAGGGACGCCCGCGAGTGATATCCGGCCAGTGCCCGTTCGCCACGGTCTCCAACCGCATGGCACCGATGGCGGCCGACTGCACCATCAATGCCGTCAGGAGGACCAAAAAGAACCGGCAATGCGTGGAGTTCGAAGAATTCATAATATACAGCTTTCCAAGTATGTGATTCTGATTTGCCTCGAATTCAAGTCAAGCCGGAACCGTGCCGGATTTCAGCCTCGGCAAAGCTTTCCATCCCCCCGCTGGGGCGGCGGGACCCAGGCAGTTCGAGATTTCGTATGAGCATGGATACGTTATTCCCGGCGCAGAAATTTTGCGACCGCTTCCGTCCGCGTGCGCACCTGGAGCTTTTCGTAAATGCGGCGGATATAGGTATGCACCGTCTCGTAGCTGATGCCCAGCTTCTCGGCGATTTCCTTGTAGAGAAATCCCTGGCTAAGGCAATCGAGCACCTCCTGCTCCCGTTCGGATAGATTCTCGGTTGGCTGCGGAGACGGCCCGGCTCGATGAAATGACTGCGTCACCTTGCGCGCGATGTGGGTGGTCATTGGCGAACCGCCGCGATGGACCTCCCGAATGGCTTCCAGCAACTCGACGCTTTTCGTGCGCTTGAGCAGGTAGCCGGCGGCGCCGGCCGCGAGCGCATTGAAAATATTCTCCGTATCCTCATAAACTGTCAGCATCACAACCTGGAGGCCGGGAATGATCTGCCTCAACCTGCGCACGCACTCCACGCCGTTGATGCCGGGCAGGTTAATGTCCATGAGGACCACTTCCGCCTGGTCTTTGGGCAGCGATTCGAGCGCCGCCTCAGCGGTACCGTAATGGCTGACACAGCGGAACCCCTCGGCGCGGTTGATGACGCGCGCCAGAGTACCGCGCAACTGCTCGTTATCTTCAACAATGGAGACGGTGATTGGCATAATTAGACATGGCCTACCGGCGCGCTCAGACGCACGATGGCTCCGCCGCTGGCCGCCGATTCCAGGGCGAAGCTTCCGCCTACATCTTCCATTCTTTTACGCATGTTCCGCAACCCGTTTCTCAGGGCGGCCGCTTTAGGGTCCAGCCCTCCCAATCCCCTGCCGTTATCCTCGATTTCAAGCGTGAACCGATCGGGCTCCACGGTCAAACGGACAATCGCCGCGGAAGCCTTCGCGTGCTTGACGACGTTCGTGAGGGCTTCCTTGGCGGCCAAAAAGACATTATGCCGCAGCTCGGGGGTGATGGGAGTGTTGGGCAATTGCGGAGGCACCTCCAGCCGATACTTCACCCCCGCCACCGCCAGGTAATCCTGGGCATACTTGCAAATGTAATTCAGCAGCGCGTCGAGGGTGTCGTTCGAAGGATTCACCGTCCACACGATTTCGTCCAACGCGCGGGTGGTCTCCAATGCCGTTTGTGATATCTGGCGCGCGTGCGACTCCACCTCCGCTGGCTGGTCCTTGTCCGCCTCCAGCATTTCTCCGATCAGCGACACTTGGGTCAGGCTCGCCCCCACCTGGTCATGAATGTCCCGCGCGATTCTGGCCCGTTCCTTTTCAAGCGCGTCTTTCTGGCGCAACTCCGCCAACTGCCGCTGCAACCGCTGGGTGGAAACGTAATGCACGGAAGCCACCAAGGCCCCGACCATCGCGGCTCCGACGCTCAGCAGGAACCACCAGGTCTGCCAGAAGGGCGGCAACACCTTCACCAACAAACTCGCCCCCACCGGGTTCCAAACCCCGTCCTCATTACCCGCCGTCACCTGGAACGTATATTCCCCCGGCGGCAGTTTGGGGTAATGCGCGCTCCGAAACCGGCCATCCCTCACATTCCAGGCATTCTCATGCCCGGCCATGCGGAATTTGAAATGTCCCTTCTCCGGCGCAGCCAGGTTAAGGCTCGCAAACTCGACGTCCAACCCTTCTTTGCCTGCCGGGATCACGACTGATTTCGGGCTCGGACTGCGCAGCGCGTCAGTGCTCTGGGGCATGCCGTCCACCGACACGGCTTCGATCACCACTGGCGGTGGGTTGGTGTTTGCCATGATCGTTGCGGGATCAACTCCCGCCAACCCTCTGATCGTCGGAAACCAAAGCAACCCGGCCATCGTCCGGCAGGCCGCCGGTTGCGATCCCTGCGTGCATTCGCCGGTGGGCAGACCGTCTGCCTTGCCGTAAGTCCGGCACGGCAAATCGGTCTTGTCGCCCCTCGCAAGTTGTTCCAATTCTAGCTTCGCAACGCGCATCAACCCGGCGTTCGATCCCAGCCAAAGATAACCCAGGCCATCATCCAGCAAGTAAGCGATATGGTTGCCGGCCAGCCCTTCGGATTTTGAAATGCGCGTCCATCGGCCCTGTTCAAAACGGCCCAAACCATTGGCGGTTCCCACGTAGAGCACGCCCTTATCGGCCAGCAACGATGTGACATTGTCGCTGGGCAAGCCATCTGACCGGGTAAACACGCGCATGTCGCCCCCGCTGAGGCGCACCAACCCCTGGCCACCGGTGCCAACCCAGATGGTTCCATCCGCATCTTCCACCAGCGCCTGGATGGGGGTGTCCAGAGGCGAGTTTGTCAACACGGTCCAGTTCATTCCATCCCAGCGGCCCAGGCCGCTTTGCGTGCCCGCCCACACGCGGGACTGCCGATCCTGATAGATGACAGAAATATGCGGATCAAGGGTTTCCGCCCTCGGCGCGCCCACGAACCGTCCCGCGTCAAACTGGAGCAACCCGCCGCCGTAAGTTCCGGCCCAAAGCCGCTGCGAATCATCCACCAGCACGCTGCGCACATACAGGTTGGCCAATTCCTGCTGGTTCGTGAACCGCAGCAAATCCCGGCCGGTCCAGCAGGCCGCGCCGCCACCGTTGATGCCAAACCATAACCGCCCCCATTTGTCCTCCGTGGTGGACTGCACCGTCACATCGCCAGCCTCGGGCAACGCACCGAACACCTGGCGCTTTACCCGGTTCAGCCCGCCGCCGTCGGTACCCACCCAGAGCGAGCCTTCCCGGTCCATCGCCAGGGAGATCGCAAAATTGTGAGACAACTCCTTTTTCAGTTGCGTCCACTTCCCCTGGCTATCACTCCAAAAGACCCACTCGCCATAGGTGCCGACGATCAGGT
>JBBQYD010000536.1:0-3903 GCA_038209025.1 Verrucomicrobiota bacterium
CACGCGATGATTTGCCAGACGGGAAAGATTGCTGTCAGGCAGGGGCAGTGGTATCGGCTGAGCTTCTGGGCGAAAGCGAAGGACATTCGCTCCGGGGGTGTCGATGTTGCATTGAATTGCACCAACCCGTGGGAAAACGCGGGACTCAGCGACGCTTTCATGCCTGGGCTCAAGTGGGAATTTCACGAGTTTCTCTTCCAGGCCAGCCGAAGTGTTTCCGCGGACAGGAGCCGGCTGCAGCTCTGGTTTAAGAGCACCGGCACACTCTGGCTGGACGATATGACACTGGCGGAAACCGTCAATCAGCAAAGGTGGCTGCCAGAAATCAGTACTGAGGGAGTAAAGAATTTCGTGCCGAACAGCAGCTTCGAGTGCGGCACGGCGAATTGGGGGAGCGTTACTTATGGACTGCAGGGCTGGGCGGGCAACCTTTACAGGCTCGAAGGTGAGGTGGAGGACACTGCTGGCGGCGAGGGAAAGCATAGCCTGAAGATCATGATAGGCCCAAACCAGGGCCCGGTCTTTTGGTTTGATTATTATCGTCCTATCAGGCAGCCGGTGCGGAAAATCCTGGCGGCAAACCGCGGTTGGTTCCGGGTGACCCCCGGAGAAACGCTGACGCTTTCCGCCATGTTGAAGGCCGATGTGGAAGACGTTCCAGGGCTTCTGGCGATTCATGAAGCGCCAGACCGCCATAGCCAGAAGACGGTGGTACTGACCCGCGAATGGAAGCGGTACGAGTTCACCCTGAAACCTTCCCAGCCCTCTATCTTCCTCGCGGTCGGTTTGGACCTGGAGAATTCAAAGATCGCGCAGGCGACGATATGGGTTGACTCGATCCAACTGGAGCGGGGGGCGCACGCGACCCGGTTTGAGCCTCGGTCTGCGGTGGAAGCCTTCATTGAGACAGCCTCCACAACGGGCAACGCCAGGGAAACCGAACCGCTCCGAGGCCCGCTTGGAAATATCCAGACAGACCCTGCGGCTGGGCTGGTATTCTCAGTTGCCGCCTGGAATTCCAGTGATCAGGAACAGCGGGTGACGGGCCAGTTGAAGCTGACAGATTTTGTTGATCGCACCGTCCTGGAGACCAACATCAGTTTTCGCCTTCCGGCCGGACAGAGCATCAAAACGGTTCTGCCTCCCTATGGCAGGAATGAACGAGGCTTTTTCAAGGCGGCCTGGACCGAGCAAGGCAAGCCGGTTCAGGAGTTGCGCTGCGCGATCATCAAGCCGGCGCCTGCCGGGGTTTCGGATTCCCCGCTCGGCTTTAATCATGCCTATCCGTGGGACTTTCTCATATCCCTCACGCGGCAGGCCGGCATCGTGTGGTGGCGCGACTGGTCAGCAAATTGGGATACGGTGGAACACGAAAGCGGGAAATTTGACTTCAGTGTGCCAGACGCGCAGATAAACAGGGTGCTTGGTTTGGGGGGGCGGGTGGAGGTGCTGCTGCCGTTTCCATCCTCGGCCTGGTCAACCACGGCGAACCCGGATGTCGTGGCGAAAGCGGCGGCCGGCAACGGCTACCTCAAGGAGCGGCTGCCGATGAGTTTTGCTCCCCAACGCCTCCAGGATTTCGGGACATATGCCATGACCGTAGGGAAGCACTACGCCGCGTCCACACCCGGTTCTGTCACGCACATTCAAATCCTGAATGAACCGGTTTACACGGATTACGCGCTGCCCCGGAAGTTCGGGTACGACCTTTCCAATTACATTCAAATGCTGGATGTCGCGTATCGTGCGTTAAAAACAGCGGTGCCTCAATGCCTCGTAGTGGGAGGCATCAGCGCGAACCCGCAGGCGGGACTCACACGGGACTTCGTGACGGCGGGCGGGTTAAAGTCTTTGGATATTCTCGATCTGCACCTGTACGACTCCGCCCGCCCGGACGAGACCTACGAGGAACCGTTTGCGACACTCGAACAGCTCATGAAGGAAAACGGGGGCGTCAAGCCGGTCTGGATCACGGAATGGGGTTGCTACGCTGATGACGACCCGCCCTGCATGCCGCAAACGATAGGCGACGCCACGATGAACCGGTGCAAATGGGGAACCGAGCGTGCCGCAACCGAACACATCGTGAAGTTCGTCGCCGTGTCCTTCGCGCACGGGGTGCGCAAAATCTTTTTCCATGCGGGCACCTGCGGAACGATCAACGGACCGGACGCTTCGGGAGTCCTGTTCGAATATGGTGGCACACCCCGGAAGATGTATGCCGGGGTGGCCGCGCTAACGGAGATCCTGGGAGTGCCGGAAAGCCTGGTAAAGCGCATTCATACCGAGGGTCTGGAGGCGTCGGTGTTTCGATCCAGAGGCAAGGTCGTGGCGATCACCTGGAATCCCGGTCCGGTGAAGCGCTCCGTTTTGACCAGTGCGAACGTAAACGGGTTTGATATCATGGGGAACCGGCTGCCTCAAGGAGGAGTGGTTCTGTCGTCCACACCGATTTACCTGGTGAGCGACGCTGTCGAGCCCATCCTGCATGTTCTGGAATAAACCGATGGGTTGCCGGGCAGGCCGCTTTTTTTAGTGCATCCTCACGCGTGCTCCCGCAATCTTCCGCCATCACGAGAAACTGCTGGCATGTCTAGCCAGATGAACGATCTCGAGTACCGCCGCAAGCAGCCCCTCCAGGACAGGGTGGATCGCTGTGACGCTGGCCCTGTGCGAACGGGAAACGACGGTTTGGGATGTTACGGCCAAGAGCGGAGGCGAGGAGCACCTGGCGGTCGAAGCGAGGCGATGCACGATCGGGGTGAAAGTCCCCAGTTTCAGCGGGGAACCGATGGAACATGCTGGTGCTGGCGTGAGATTTGCGTAAAAAAACAGGGCTGCGACTGCATCGCAACCCTGGATCTTTGTGTAAAAACCAGCTTACCGGCGGCGGATTATCCACGCACCCAAGCCCACCAACAGAATCGAGAGCGCGCCGGGTTCCGGAACAATCGCTATGCGGACGTTATCAATTCCCAGGAAGTGGTCGGTGGTGCCGTTGTCGTTCCAATCGTGCCAGCGCAAGTAAAAGGTGCTGCCGTTGGCAACAGGGTCCGGGAAGACATACGCACCGGAAATGGTGGCGCGGTTTTCCGGCAGGTTGCCGTCGAGCGGAAGGTTCGCGGCGGCGGCCTTTGGAGCGACGAAATCAAACGCGGGAAGATAGACGAAACCATCGATCGCGGATAGGGTGCTCACCAACGTGCGCAGGAGTTCCGGTCCAGACGTGGAGGCCCCCTGGGCTTGGCGCCACTGCTCGCCGTCGAAAACAATTTGGACGCCACTTAGAGATCCGCCGGTGTTGTTCACAACGGCGACCTGCATGATTTGATCACCAGAAGGATTCGTGCGCGGGTAATTCCCAAGCGCGCGATCGGTGGAGCCGCTGGTTCCCAGGTTAAGAACCGTGCCGACGTTCGACACCGGCATGTTGCCGTCGTTCACCACGGGCGCCATTGCGGTGATGGCCAGGCCATTGCCGGCATAAGGAGACATCACTGCCCGGTTCACGGTGCCTATGGTTCCCAGGTAACCGGCCGTCCACCCGGTAGGCAAGGTCGTGCCCGCGGGTCCCATGGAATCAAAGGTTTCATCGATCAAAAACTGTGCTTGCGCCGAGGCGCAGCAAAACATGCCCAGAACGGCGGTTCGTGTGAGGAGGGTTTTGGCCGCAGTCATAGTTTTTTTGGTTTCGGAGTTCTGATTTGCGATTATGCAAATTCCACCCTGGTTGTCAAGGCCCGGTTGTCACCACCCGCGAACCGCCAGGGCCAATTCATGAAGGAGGCATCTCTTTGGAACGAGCGGGAGTTTGGCGGTGTTGGGAAACCAATCGAGCTTGTGTGGGTGCTGCCGGAGTGGTTTTCGAATGCAGTGATGGCCGATTGAGTGGGTTTTTTTGTC
>JBBQYD010000537.1:0-3896 GCA_038209025.1 Verrucomicrobiota bacterium
GGCGGAAAACCGGGAGGGCCGACACCACCGGTCACAGCGGGAAAACCGCCGGAACGGATAAACTTGCCTTGACCGGGCGCCACTCAATGCGTCATCGGTACTGCGCACTATCGGACTTCAATGCGGGGAGCGAACTGAGCAGTCTCGCATCGTCATAAAAATCCGTCGTGTCCTGGTAAAAGTGGGCCTGACGACCGCCTGTGCTCCAGCTATGAAAGAAGTGCATGGTGGCATACTTGTACCACCGAGCTGAGCCGTCGATGTTCACCTGGTTGCCGCCCTCCGGTGCTTTGCTTGCCGGCGCACGGTGCTGGGGCATGTTTGCGTAAACAAACTCACGACCGCCGCCTTCCAAGCCTCCCCAGGTGCCATTCACTTTCATTACCGAGTCCGTGGCTAGCGTCCAATAGGGCTTTGAGGTGGAGATTTTAACCGGGCTATGGCTCTTAAAGGTGCCCGCCGGGTTATCCCAATTGGTAACCCCCCCGTAGTAGAGAATGCCGAGCACCCATTGGGGATACTGCGGTTCCAACTGGGGAAAACCTGGCCGGTTCGCGCAGGTCCAAATTGACGAAGCGTTGGACTGAACTGTCAAACCGACCATTTTGGCGGCATCCGCTTCGGGTGGGTTAAGGCAATTCTGGACATAAGTGTTGGCGCTCCAACGTGCCTGGAGGACCCGGTCGAGGTTCTCATTCGCATACATCGTTACGCCCACCGCCACCTGGCGCATGTTGTTGAGGCACTGAGTTCGCTTGCCTTTTTCCTTCGCCCGGCTGAGCGCCGGCAACAGCATGGCCGCCAAAATCGCGATGATCGCGATGACGACAAGCAGTTCGATCAGGGTAAAGGCGTTGGAGGTTTTGTTCGAGGGACGAAGCAGGTTTTCGTTACGGCCAGCCATGGATGCATTGTTGCCCCAAAGAATTCCGGAAAGCAAGTGTGCTTTTCGACGCACAGTTCATTGTTTGACGCGCCTGCCAATGCCCCTCGTGCTACCCTTTGGCGCTGTTAGAGCGGGGTGAACTGAAGGGTGCCAACCGGTCTGAAAGCCGCGAGACCGTGCTGGTTAAACCTTCTGAATTTCGGCTTCGGTGAGGAGGTGGAGCCCGGCTTCTCGCAGGATATCCCCGGCTTTTTCTGGCTCCAGCGTTTCGATGATCAGAATCGCTCGATTATTCGCCACGAACCCGGAGCAATTGGACAGGTTGATGTTTTTGCGGCCCAGCAGCTCGGCGATGTCGTGGAGTCCCCCCGGCTGATTGGTGACTTCCACCACCAGCACTTCCAGCGGGGAAGCCATGACCCCCTCCGCACGAATTCTCTCCAGTGCCTTATCGCCCTGATCCACAAGGAACTTCATCACGCCGAAGCTCCCGCTGTTGGCAATGGTCACCCAGCAGATGTTGATCCTGGCGTCCGCGAGAATTTTGGTTACGCGGGCAGTTTGGCCAGGTTGATTTTCCGCAAAAACAGCGATGAGGTTCATGAGATATGCCTTGCTTAAAGTGACCTCTTATCAATCACCCGTTTAGCTTTCCCTTCGGCCACCGGCAATGATCCGGGGGGCACCAGGTCCACTTTGGGGCGCACCCACAACTCCGCTTTCAGCTTCTCTTGCAGTTGATTTTGGAGGGCCTTGAGGTTCTCAACCTGGCCGTCGAAAGCCGCAGCCGCCAGCTCTACTTTGATGCTTAGGTCATCCAGTCCTTCGAGGATAATCACGTAGTTGCGGCCCACCTGGGGAAGCGACATCAAAACGCGTTCGATTTGCTGCGGGAAAATGTTCACGCCCCGGACGATGAGCATGTCGTCAGACCGGCCGGTGAAGCGCGCCAGGCGGCGGTGCGTCCGGCCACAGGCGCAGGGTTCGGGGATCACGTGCGTGATGTCCCTGGTGCGATAGCGCAAAATCGGCATGGCTTCCCGCTTTAAGGTGGTGAGCACCACTTCACCGGGTGTGCCGTCGGGAACCGGTTCGCCGGTAACCGGGTCAATGATCTCCAGGATGAAGTTATCTTCCCAGAGATGCAGGCCGGCCTTGTGCTCGCACTCGAAGGCGACGCCCGGCCCGTTCATTTCCGTCAATCCGTAGGAATTATAGACATCCACTCCAAAAGCATCCTCAATGCGCTGCCGGGTCTCCTCGGTATGCGGTTCGGCGCCCACAAACGCTTTGCGCAGGGAAAGGTCCTTGCGCGGATTCAGGTTCCGTTGCTCCATGAAGCCGGCGAAATAAAGCGCGTAGCTGGGCAGGATGTGAACGGCAGTGGTTTTGAAATCCTGCATGAGCATGAGCTGCCGTTCGGAGGTTCCGGGTCCCGCCGGGATCACGAGGCAGCCGACTTTCTCGGCGCCGTAATGCATGACCAGGCCGCCGGTAAACAGCCCGTAACTCATCATGTTCTGGAATACATCCCGTTTGGTTATGCCCGTCATCACCAACGAGCGGGCGATCAGCTCGGCGGAGTTATTGACATCGTTCCGCGAAAAGAAAATGGCCTTGGGCTTCCCAGTGGTTCCGCTTGAAGTGTGCAGGCGCACGGGTTCTTCGGCATCCACTGCCAGCAAGCCATCAGGGTAGATGGCGCGCAAATCGTCTCCCGTCGTGAACGGTAGCCGCCGCACGTCATCCAGCGTCCGGATTTGGTCAGGGGTAACTCCCAGTTCGCCTAACCTCTTTTGGTACAAGGGCACGCGGGCCGCCACGCGGTGAACGGTTTCTTGTAATTGCTTTACCTGGAGCGCCTGGAGTACCGGGCGGGCCATCATTTCAGATTCTTTATCCCAGAACATCAATGCTGCGGGTTTTATACCCGTGAACAAGCCATGTCCAGCATGGAGTTATGGTTTCGCGGCGGACGACCCCACAAGGAGTCTCACATCAAACCGCGGGAGCCAGAGCCTCACCGCCGGGAGGCGGTTGCTTGAGCCCACCGCGCCTTGCCCAGCGCAATTTGGCGGGGGTGGATCGCGGGTTTGACCGCTGTTCCTCTGGAGTGGGGCGCACCACTTCCGTGTTCACGGCTTCGTAAATTCCGCTTTGCAGGCCGGCGGCGAAACTTTTTTTGACTCGGCGATCCTCGCCTGAGTGAAAGGTGAGCAAGGCCGCTCGTCCCCCCGGCGCAAGGCAACCCGGTATCTGTCTCAACAGGGAATCAAGCGCGGCAAATTCGTCGTTTACGGCAATGCGCAGCGCCTGGAAGGTTCGGCGAATCGCCAAATCCGCATCCCTTTCATTCATACGCGCCAGCGAGGCTCGGATCCGCCGACTCAACTCCAGGGTGGACTCCAGGTTTGATCCCGCCAACGACGCAGCGATTATTTCTGCGTGGGGCTCATCGGCATTCTCTGTCAGCACGGCAGCCAGGCCTTGCGTGTCGATTTTCCGCAACCACGCCGCCGCCGATTGTCCCTTGTTTGGGTTCATGCGCATATCCAGCGGTCCGTCATGTTTGACGCTGAAGCCGCGCGAGGGTTGGTCCAATTGCATGGAAGAAACTCCCAGGTCGGCAAAAATCACATCTGCATCCTCGAAACCCAGTTCCGCCAGCACGCGTGCGAGTCCGGCAAAGTTGCTGCGTTTCGCCACGAACTGATCAGGTCCGAAACCCGCCGCGCGAAGACGTGTTTCCGTTCTTGGCAACTCGATGGGGTCGGCATCCAGGCCAATCAGCATTCCCCCCGGAGCAATCCTGAGGAGCAACTCCCGGGCATGACCACCGTAGCCCAGCGTGCAATCGACGACCCGGTTTCCGGGCACCGGCGCCAGCGCCGTCATAACCTCATCCACCATGATTGGACGATGGGTGCCCGCGGGAGTTTTTCCCGAAGCCAGAACTTTCTGCACCGTCTCCGAGTACTTCTCGGGATTGTGTTCCTTATATTTTTCCTCA
>JBBQYD010000538.1:0-3876 GCA_038209025.1 Verrucomicrobiota bacterium
GACCACCCGCCGACGGGCCTCGGCGAACCCATCATAAGGTGCCTTTTGTGTGGCTCCGCCCCGTGTCGTGACGATTTAAATCCGGCCCACATCGCTCCCAACCCCGCTCCGCAAGGCTTTGCTCAATTGGGACAGGCTCTACGTAGGATCCAGCTCGCCGCAAAGCGGCTTAGTTCAACGAGGTCACTTCAGCGGATGGCGGGTGGCGCGTCCTGTTTGCATTTGTTGCTCAGTGGCCCGCCGCCGCTGAGTTTTTGCGTTATGAGTGACCAGGAAGCAACACCGGAAGCTGCTGTGAAGCCTTCGCATCCCAAGCCGCCAGCAGGGCCAGCGGCAACCGCGAGTTTGGTGCCATCGGCATTGTCGCTATTCCGGTTTTCCCTCTATGGCAAGAGGCACTGGCGGGTTCTCTCACCGCCGCCAAAGCCGCCCCAAATGCTTGACGTGGCTTATGCAGAGATTTACGGTTGGGCCATGAACCTTATACAATTGGAGCCTCAAGGCAACTTGACGTTTGTGCCGTCATTATCCAATAGAGTCAAGTTGACTTGATACTAATCAATGGCCACAGCATGAGAGCCATCGTCCTACTCGTTTGCGTCGCCCTGCCTGCCGGGGCGGCGTGGGCTGTTATTGCGCTCTCGCCGCTGTTCCTTAACTCCAAGATCGAGCGCATCCACGAAAAGAATTTGCCGAAGATTCTCGTCGAGAACAGCGGCGTCATTTATTGCCGAATGAAGGCTGACGACTTCCGTTTCCCGCTGCCACCTGGATCACGAGCGGCGAATCCGGTCATCACCTCGGGTGGCTTCGACACGGTGGATGGTACCGTTGAAGCTCGATTTGGAGGCACTAACCAGCTCACGGCAGGTGAGTACAAGGCCTGGCTGGCAGGCAAGGTGCAAGTCGGAGGAGAAATTCACGTCGAAACGACTCCAGACGGACTGCTCATAAAGTTCCATTATTTTGGAGACAGATGAAAACCAGCGACAAATGGCCGAACCATCGCGCTGCACTCGACGCCGCAACGGCGCCCTGTTTGCATATCGGACGCCAGCGGCGCGGCGCGAGTGATCGCGGGTGTTGAACTAAACCGCTTCGCTGTGCATCAAATGCCGTCGAAGTGAGGCGGCCATTCACTTCACCCGGAAAGCGGGCGACCAGGAAAAAGTCAATGTGCATCTGTGCGAGGACCGGGCACGTCCAACCCTGGCGCACGGTGGCTGACGCGGTCACCGTGCGAACCGACCCGGGCGCGAGCCGGGTGGGACACCAACCCATACGCGTCAACCCAAGGTAACGGAAGGGAGCCAGAAGCGCACCGACCGGGAAGGACGAAATTGGTCACGTACGGGTCCGTGGGGGGGGCGTCGGGAGCAATCCCGGCCCCTAACCGGCAGTGAACGTGGGGATTGCATCTCCGTTCCATATTGAGCACTCTTGGCCCCGCGCCGCTGAATGCGGGCGATAGACGAATGAAAACGACGCCTACTGAGGATCTGGAATGACCGTAACAATCATCATTGCCGTGATCGTAATGGCATTTGCACTCTGGTATCACTTCTTAGACACTACCGAATACGAATACATCTGTGCGAACTGTGGAGCGAAAAGAAAGACGTTCTCCCCACCCGAAAAGAACACCGAGAAATGTTCGAGCTGCTCGCAATCCCACCTGATTCCCGTAGGGACTCCGCGCGGTAGAGAGTTAAACGAGTTGTATCACGGCCATACTTCCGTTGAGCAGCGCCTTCGCACTGCCCACGAAGCTGCCAAAACTCTGGTTGAGCGGTTGGAGGGCGCAGTGCCCGCGACTGCCGTTGCAGACGAGTTGGAGAAGTTGGCACGACTGGTTCAGGAAGGAGCGCTCTCAGCAGAAGAATGGAAGCGCGCAAAAGGTTTGATATTGGGTCAGCCCAAGGATAGGCAAGCCGATGCCATTGAGCGAGTGGCCAAACTGTATCGTGCATATCAAACGGGTGCGCTGAGCCAGTCAGAGTTTAACATGACAAAATGGGATATTCTGGCTCGTGTCGGGCAGACGTGAGAACGGCGTCTATCAAAATCACTGGAGCGAACGCGGGCGGGCCACGTCGGTCGCCAACTCGGGCGCACTTGGGTTAGCAACCGGACGTGATTGCCCCGGCTTGCGTGAGCCGGAACGTGAGCCCATGAGAACCTTGCTTCGTTCCATGGTTGCCGCCTGCCCTGCTGCTACGGGACAGGTGCGGGGTTTGGCGAGTTCTACAGTCGCTTCCTCAGCCTGGCGGACACAAATGCGCCGGGGGCACTGCTCATCAGGTCCCCGCTGCTGACCGACACCAATAACTTGGGAGCAAGGCTGACAGCTAACCGCCGCATACCCGCTTTCGGGGATACTCGGCAGAACGGATATGCGGTAGTTTGTTCCTGATAAGCGGGGAACCCCCCGTTCTGTGAACGAGGTTGGAGAAAGGGCTATGCCGGAAAGCGATTGGCCGAAATGGTTCGTTCTGGAAAAAATTTCGTGCCGGGTCAACCCGGTCCGATTGTTGGATGGCGTTCTGCAGGGATGGAGAAAGCCTTTGCAGACAGGAAATCCGTCGAGTTCTTGACGCAAATGACGGCACAATGCGGCAACTTTGGCCTCTTATGGAGGCTTTTCCCAAAAGCCCCGCCTTTTTGGAAGCTCAATATGAAACTCACCTTCACTCTGATCGCCGGTACACTGCTCGCAGCGAGGGCAGTCCTTCAAGCTGCCGACACGCACCCAGCCAAGCCCAATATCGTCATCATCCTTGCTGATGACATGGGCTATGGCGATCCGCACTGTTTCAATCCGCAGTCGAAGATTGCCACGCCGAACATTGACCGGCTGGCGCACGAGGGCATGAGGTTCAGCGATGCGCACGCGGCGGGGCCGCTGTGTCATCCCTCGCGCTACGGCCTCATGACCGGACGTTTTCCGTTCCGCACGGATATCACCAAATGGCCCACGCAGCCGCTTATTCGCAAGGGCGAAGTGACCATCGCGTCGCTGCTGAAATCGCAAGGTTACCAGACCGCGATGGTCGGCAAATGGCATCTTGGCTTTGAGGAAAGAGGCTACGATAAGCCACTCACCGGCGGTCCCGTGGACCATGGGTTCGATACCTTCCTGGGCACGCGCGCTTCCACCGATATTCCACCTTACTTCTGGATCCGCGAGGCTCGGGCGGTCGCGGAACCCACAGGTCATATCGCGGAGCGACATTCCGAAGGCTGGACCCCCAGCCAGGGAGCTTTTCTTCGAGCCGGGGGAATTGCCCCCGGCTATTCCCATACCGAGGTGCTGCCCCGACTCACGGATGAGGCGGTCAAACTGGTTCATTCACACCAGCGAAAGCGTCAGCCGCTGTTTCTCCACCTGGCCTTCACCGCACCGCACACGCCGTGGCTCCCGGCGCCCGAGTTTGCTGGCAAAAGTGGCGCGGGAATGTATGGCGACTTTGTGGCGATGGTGGACGCCGAAGTCGGCCGGGTGCTGAAGGCATTGGACGATGCCGGCATGACGCAGGACACGCTGCTTATCTTCACCTCCGACAACGGGCCGGTCTGGCTGCCCGCCGATGTCGCGCGTTTCGGCCACGATGCCGCCGGTGGCTTGCGAGGTATGAAATCCGACGCGTGGGAAGCCGGACACCGGATGCCCTTCATCGCGCGCTGGCCCGGCCGCGTGAAGTCTGACAGTGTCAGCGAGCAAACCATCTGCTTCACGGACTTGCTGGCGACCTTCGCTGATGTGTGCGGCGCCAGACTAAAAGACGGAGCCGGGCCGGACAGCTTCAGCTTTCTGCCCGTGCTGCTCGGCAAACAACCGGAGAAAGAACCCATTCGTGGCCCCATCGTGATGCAGGC